>JASLZV010000383.1 GCA_030754715.1 Phycisphaerae bacterium | reverse complement strand
AAAGTCGCCCCGAACGATCTGAATGTAGCCGACAAAGACGACACAAGCAACAGTATCCCAATCCATTGTGGCAGTGTATCTGTGCTCAACCGGGATTCCCCATATGGCGTACGCCCAGGACCGTCCTGGGGTGTCGAACGTCTGTATCTCTTCATCTCGGGGGTCGTCAACGACTTTTGCGGTGGCCAAAGATTTTCGCCTTGTGACCGTGCGGCCTCTCGGCGGGACACAAAGGGGAGTCGACTGTCTCCAGAATGAGAACCTATCGGGGGCCATTTCGTAACATTTTGGCCCTTCGGTACACGTTTATCTCCAACGTCGTGTGCTTGACGTTGCGCACGATAGCGGAATACAATCACCTTTGGTTGTCAGCACTTGCCAACATGTGGCATGACCTGACAACGCCCAGGCGCCCGTAGCTCAATTGGACAGAGCATCGGTCTTCGGAACCGAGGGTTAGAGGTTCGAGTCCTCTCGGGCGTGTTTCTTGTGACAGGGGTAGGCCACTGTTGGTTGGGGACCTGTGTTTTGATAAGGCGCCGCGGGTCGATGGCGTGGCGCCGATGCGCCGGACAAAATGCGCCTGGAGCGGGATTGAGACGAAGGTTCACACCTTTTGGCCATCCCCCTCCGGGGCCGCGTCTTTACCGCATGATGTCAGTGCGATGGATATGCACAAGACCGGCAGCAACATCCACAGCCTGTTCTTCCGCAAGGCTGCCACTGTCTGATTCCTGTTCTCCTGCCGCCATGGCGACAATATTGCAAGGGACCGCGATAGATACGGATAAACACAGATTACGTAATTGGGCAAGTGCAAGAGCGGAGGAATCCGGGTTCGGTCTTGTTGCTGTTTGTATTCATCGGCGTTTATCGAGGCTGTCTGTTCCTGCCGAGATGTTCTCATTGCTTTGATTCCTGTGGAGGAGAAGCGGCGCTTCGTCCGATAACGGAAGATATACGGCTGCGTGTGCGGTTCCACTATGCGCGGCCGATTGATGACTTTGCACGGACGGTGAAAGGCCATCTACCGGCGGTTTGTGTTGCCGGTTTGCAAGGGAGTGAGCAGGAGAGATGACGTGGGCCAAGTGGTTTGAGCGGCGTGGGCTGGTGATTGGCGTTGCGGTTGGGGTGTTGCTGGGCCTGACCGTGGCCGCAGTCGCGTTGGATCGCCCGGTAGGTCAGGATGGCTCGGGCCAGGGCGGCGACGATGGCGGATCCAAACCCGAGGGCAACGGCGATAACGGGGACAACAACGTCGGAGGGGTGAAGATCACCGAGGAGGGTACGTTTACCGGCTACTATCGCGACACAGACCTTCGGGTGGTGCTGCGCCAACTCAGCATGTTGTCGCAGAAGAACATCATTGCCACCAAGGAAGTCGAAGGGCGGGTTACCGCGACGCTGTACGACGTCACGTTTGACGAAGCCCTGGATTCGGTAATCACCTCCAGCGGGTTCGTCTACCGAGTCAAGGGTAAGTTCATATACGTCTATACCCCCCAGCAGTTGACCGACATTCTCAAAGCCCAGCGGAAGATAGCTGTTAAGACGTTTCGCCTGTCTTACATAACCGCGGCCGACGCCAAGGTGCTCATCGCACCGGCCTTGTCCAGCGGCGGGTCGATCTCGGTGACGCCGGCGAGCAGCGTTGGGATCGAGCCGAATTCCACGGCGGCCGGCGGAGACAATTACGCCACCAGCGACCTGCTGGTGGTTAGCGACTACGTGGAGAACATCAAGCACATCGAAAAGATCATTAAGGAGATCGACGTCAAGCCTGATCAGGTGCTGATTGAAACGACGATCCTCAGCGCCACGCTGACCGAGGACAACCTGCTTGGGGTAAACTTTAACTTCTTACATCACATAGACTTCGACGGGCTCAACTCGACCAGTAACG
>JASLZV010000382.1 GCA_030754715.1 Phycisphaerae bacterium | reverse complement strand
ATTTGCTTTTGGGTCTTCTTTGGCCCTGCTTTATTTTCCACGCCCGTGTCGTCGAGTCGATCCAGTAGGCGGTTGAAGCGCAACTCTTCAAAGATCACCCGGACTTCCTCGCTGAGGATGTAGCGGGCGCCACGAAACTCCATCGCCTCCAGGTCCAGTTCGATCGGCACGTTGCGGTCCAGCGTAACCAACTGCCGCCCCAGCGCGATGGTATCGCCGGCGGCCTGGAGGTTGACCCGCAGTTTCGGCGTCTGTTCGTCGGCGTGGGCGAGCACCTCGTCAGCCGTGCCATACTTGGCGATAAGTTTGACGGCCGTCTTGAGCCCCACGCCCGGTACGCCGGGGA
The DNA here is from genome assembly GCA_030754715.1 of Phycisphaerae bacterium. Taxonomy (GTDB): domain Bacteria; phylum Planctomycetota; class Phycisphaerae; order SM23-33; family SM23-33; genus JASLZV01. Next base: position 1,565 of record JASLZV010000382.1, on the reverse strand, counting down.
TGTTGTCGGTGGTGTCGCCGGTAAGCGTCTGTATCTCAATGGCCTTGTCAGGCAGGTAGCCCTTGGCCGAGGCGATGGCGGCCGAATCGAGTATCTCGTCTTTCGTCGGGTCATACAGGACTACATGCCGGCCAACCAACTGCTCCAGGTCCTTGTCGCGGCTGACCAAAACCACCCGGAGGTCATCGTCGGCCAGTCGCTCGACGACGGTGGCCATGATGTCGTCGGCCTCGTAGCCTTCAGCCTCCAGCACGGGGATGTCCATGGCTGCAACGATCTCTATGATTCGCCTGGCCTGGGGCGGGAAGTCTTGGGGTGCTGGCTTGCGTGTAATCTTGTAGTCACTAAAGAGTTGTCTGCGTTTGAGTTTTTCGGTCGGCCCATCAATAACCATGGCGAGGTAATCACCGGCAGCGAGGTGATCGGTCAGGAACCGCAGGAGCATCGAGCAGAACACGTAGGTTGCGCGGGTCGGCTCGCCGGTGGGACTGGTCAGGTCGCGGAAAGGTGCGTAGTAAGCCCGGAAGATCTGTGAGTGCCCGTCAATGATATACAGCGTATTGGCCATGTGCGCATCCCTGATAGAACAACGCTAACGAGCCTTCCACGCTGCGTCAATGTCTCTTCCGAGGCGGGGTTCGCCGGCGGCTGCTTGACAATTCCGCGCGCCACGGGCATGCTGTCGGTTCAATACGGACATTAATACGCGATTGATGAGGTGAGGCAATGCGGTCGATTGCAACATATTTTCTGACAGTGCTTTTGGTTTGCACGTCCTTATTGGCCGTCACGCCATCGACGGGGCCGGCTACACAACCAAGTGAGAAAGCAGAGAGGCAACCAGGTAAACTGCTGCTCATGAGGGCAGCTGAACCACCTGGCGCCACACGGGACCGGAAGAGCCCCGTCGCCCTGCTGTTGTGCCCGACCCGTCAGGAGGAGGAGTTCCGGAAGAACTGGACGTCCCGGTTGTTTCGCAGTGGGTTTTGTTCGGTTGCGGCCGTAATGCGCGAAAGCAAATGGATGGCTGGTCATGCGGACGTACTGATCCAAGACCTCGATAATATTGCGCAGCGTTCGACGATGGACCTTGGTCGAATTGTCGTGATTGCTTCAGGGGAAGCTGGTGTTGCGGGGATGGAACTCATGGACCGGTATCCCAAGCGGTTGTCCGGACTGGTGATGATCTCGACGGCGCCGTGGGCCAGGACGCCGGCCGGCATCCAACTGTGGACACCGCGCGAGGCAGCAGGAAGTATTCCCCTCTGGGCCACCTCCGGTACGCGCGCCAAGGACGCTGCCGCCACACTTCTTTTGTGGCGTCGCTCGGCGGCGATAGCGCCCGGGAACGTTTCGATCACCATTGATCCTCGCATCGGCAAGGGACCCGACGAAGCCCAACCGGACGCGGCTATTGAGAAGTGGCTGGCCGCGATCATGACCGGTGAGAAACCCGCTGCCGGTCCGGACCAACAGGCCGTCGGGGAGACCAAACGATATAAGACGGCGGCCAAGAGGCTTCACGTTGCGATGGGGAAGGTTCCGGCGGCAAGGGGCGGGCGGAA
>JASLZV010000381.1 GCA_030754715.1 Phycisphaerae bacterium | reverse complement strand
AATTCAGCAGCGACGCGGCCGCCCAGTCCGTGATGCCGGCTTCGACGCGCCCCTTGTTGTTCGGATGGTTGTTGATCCTCTCGATCAGATCTTCGCAGGTCTTCACGCCCCCCAGGTCCACTTCCAGTGTACCGCCGTCGGCGAGGTGAAAGTCGATTATGGGCGTTGGCTTTTCCCGTTTGGCGGTTTCGGAGGCCTTGGCAGTGGGGAGAGGCTCTTTTGCCTCTTTTGTCACTGTTGCCATTGTTACCAAAAAGCGGTTTCCCGTGAGTTTGGCGATGGGAGTGTCTTTGGTCAGCCGCCATACGTAGCGTCCAAGCAGTTTCTGCTGCGGCTGCCCCTGGTCTTTAGCGACTTGCCCCTTTTGCCCAAATAATGCCAGTGCGTCGGCGGGAGCCCCCGCACGATCGCGGGCCGCAAAGGGATCGTCGCCTTTGGTGTGGTCTGTAATGACCAGGCGGCGGTGGATGTTCAGCACCATCGGGCGATCGTAGCCGTGGCGGTTGAGCCAGTCGGCGCGCTGCTGCTGGGTGGCCTTTGGGCCGACGTACGGGGCGGCGATGTCGCCGGGCATCGCCCGAAACATCAGGAACGCGAAGATCATCACGCCGAAGACGGTCAGTACGGACAAAACCATCCGGCGTGCGATGTAAGCGGTCATTCACGACCTCCGGCCTTACGCCTGGCCTTCACGTCCAGACGCGTGTACTTGCTCAGCCCGTACCCGATAGGGTGGGGTTTGAAGTTGTGTACCCACCCGTAGACCAGCGAAAAGGAAATCGGCTCGCTCAACAGCAGCACCGGGCAGTCCTGTGATATCATCCCCGCCATCTTTGCGTACAGGGCTGCGCGGTCCTCGATCTTGGCCAAAGTGCCCGCCCGTTCGAACAGGCGGTCAAATTCCCTGTTGCTGTAATTTGTATTGTTTGTCCCGAGCCCAATGTTGGGGCCGTAGTACAATTGCAGAAAGTTCTCCGCCTCGGGATAGTCTCCGTGCCAGCCCATAGCGTATATCTGGCACTGTTTGGCGTGGACTTTTTCCTGCTGGGTTGGCCAGTCGTTCAATTCAACCTTAATTTCTATGCCGACCTTGCGGAACTCGCCCTGGACGAACTCCGCGACGCGCCGGTAGTGCTCCCCCCGTCCGGGCAGATCGAGTGTCAATTGGGGAATCCGGCCGTTTTCCAACAGCCCCTTGGCCGCCAGTTCCTTCTTCGCCTCTTCGATTTTCTTTTTCGCCAGATTGACGTCGAGCCTGTAGTAAGGCCCCGCACCGGCCTCTGCGTGGCCCTTAAAGGTGTTGGGGATGGTGTTTACCGCCCGCTTGCCCCGTCCGTTGTAAATTACGTCGATGTACCCCTCCACGTCAAAGGCAAGGCATAGCCCCTGGCGAAGCGACCTGCTACTCCCCACGACCGGGTCTTCCATGTTGAACGCCAGCCAGAAGATCGCCGGATAGGGATTCTTGATCAGACGGATTCCGCGCTTCCGCCACCTGTCGGTCAGTTCGCGCGAGGGGGAAATCACGCTGGCGAATACGTCACGGGGAATACCGCCGACGTCGCGCTGCTTGGTCAGGAACAGCATCCAGGCTGGATTCTCTTCTGCAACGAAGGTCAGGTATCTCACGTCGACGAAGGGTAATTTCTTGCCGGCGTCGTCCAGCAGGCCCGCCTGGCGGTCGCCCGGTGCGCCCTCGCTGGGATAATAGTCGTCTCGGAAGTCCATGTTGCGTTCCAGAACGATCTTGCCGCCGCGAATCCATTCGGTCAGCACGTACGGCCCGGTACCGACCACCGCCTCGCGGTTGCGGATTTCCGTTGAACGCTCCTTCATCTCGATCGCCACGCGCCCCTCCCGACCGCTCGGGCGGCTGGACAAGTGGTAGTCGATCACTTCCCGAGGGATCGGGG
>JASLZV010000380.1 GCA_030754715.1 Phycisphaerae bacterium | reverse complement strand
TATTCAGCGGAACTATTCGCGAGAACATTCGGTTCGGACGACTTGAGGCAAGTGACGAAGAGATTATCGCCGCTGCCCGCCTGGGGAATGCCCACGAGTTCATCATGGATTGCGAGGACGGGTACGACACGCAGGTAGGGCAGGGCGGAGGGCTCCTGTCCGGCGGGCAGAAGCAGTTAATCTCGCTGACGCGTGCGATTCTCTCCGATCCACAAATCTTCGTGGCGGATGAAGCAACCTCTTCCGTGGACACAGAAACCGAACAGGCCATCCAGAAGGGATTGGAAGAAATCCTCAAGGGGCGAATCAGTTTCGTTATTGCCCACCGGCTGTCAACGATCCGCTCGGCCGACCATATCCTGGTCATCCAGGAGGGGCGAATCGTCGAGCAGGGAAATCACCATGAACTGATCAAACGAGGCGGAGAGTACTATCAACTGTACACACAGCAGTTCACGCGTGAAGAAACCGATCGACTACTCCAAGGCATCTGACAAAAGCACTTTTCAAAAAAGATGTCGTACTGCCATCCCGAGCGGAGTTGGGTGCTATGCTTCTGCTTGCAGAAGCATGTTGATTACTTTTTTGATTATATACCCCGCCGGGTGGGACGGAGTGCTCGCAAGGCGTGTTTGAACGGACTAATACGCAGCGGAAGTAGAATTCGTGCGCGTTAGGCGCATGTTCGGGTTGCGCGATGTGCAAAAATATGGCAGACTATTTCGATGGCAATGTCGCCGTCGGAAAGGAAGCCGTCATGCAGGTATCGTTTCATCGTCCAGAGGAACTTCTAAGCCAACTGGTCCGGAAGGAATCAAACGCCAAACAGCGGGATCGGTATCGCGCGGTCCTGTTGGCCTTGGAAGGTTTGAGCGAGCCAGAGATTCGCCTTCGCCTCAGTCGCAGCCGCGGATTCATTCAACGCTGGGTGTATGCCCATCGCGACAATGGCATCGGCGAGTTGAGGGCCATGAAGCCCACCGGCCAACCTCCCAAGCTGCCCCGTGACCGAGAAGCAGAACTCAAGGAGTTTCTGGACCAGACCGGCGGGCCACGACGTGGTCGGGACGTGGCGGACCTTCTGCAAGAACGCTTCGGTGTAACCTATTCTGTTCGGGGGGCGTTGCTCTTGCTACATCGGCTGGGATATGAACCTCTCAAGCCCAGGCCGGTGAATCCCAAGAAGGATCCTATAGCCGAAGCTCAATGGCCGCAAGCGGCCCCCTTTTGTCCAGTTGATTCGAGATCGACACCCTGACAAGTGCGTCGAAGTCTGGTTCCAGGACGAAAGCCGCTTCGGACAGGAGGGATGCTTGAGTAGAGTCTGGGCGCCGCGGGGCAGCCGACCGATTGTGCCGTTACCGGCGTACTGTCCGGAACTGAATCCCGTCGAACGGTTGTGGCATTGGCTCAAAGACCACGAGTTCAGCAATCGAGTATATCCGGACGGCGATGTGCTGCTGGACGCTGTCGCGGATATGTGGAATACGCTTACCGCTGAACGCATCCAGAGCGTCTGCCGATGTATATGGAAGCACAAGGATTAACTGCGCTGCGTATAACACCATCACCAGCTTCTCGCACGGGTGTGCAACCTACCGACAAGACGATTTGGTCTCTCTGATTTCCTCCTGACTTCTTCCTACCTTTGCATCCTTTTCTGATGAAATTTCCCACTAACCTTTCGGGAAGCAGTGTGTCTGCAATAGAGGCATGAAGGTCCGAGGCTTTAATATACGCCGCGTCGGAATTGCGTGCGGAATGGCAGGTGATGGATATGTCTAAAGTTACGGTCATAAGTCTGATTGTGGTGTTTGCGGCTTGGCCGATGCAAGCGGCTGAAGAGGCGAGCCCGCAAACCACCAAAGCACCCGCAAAAGCGGTCGCGTCAAGGGCCCCTACGGTCAACGCGGCGG
>JASLZV010000037.1 GCA_030754715.1 Phycisphaerae bacterium | reverse complement strand
GGACGGCAGGCTCGACCAGGCAATCTCCGATTTCACCAAAGCCATCGAATTGAAGGATGAGTACGCCGAGGCCCACTTCAACCGCGGCAGCACTTACAGGATGAAGGGCGACTTCGACACCGCGATCGGCGACTTGACCAGGGCCATCGAACTGAACCCCAAACTCGCCATGGCTTACAGCGAGCGCGCCTTGGTGTATTTCAACAAACGCAACTTTGACCGGGCCCGCGGCGATGTAAGGGCGGCCCAGGCCCTTGGCTACGAGGTCCCCCACGGATTTCTTGAAGCCCTTCGCAAGGCCTCGGCAGAGAATTAGCCCGCCCGACATAAAACACTCCTCCCCAGGCGCGCCCCGCCGGGCGCTCCTGCATTGAAGATCATCTTCCCCGGCGCCCCGGGGCGATATACCATAACGGTCCATGGCCGAAAAACCCGAACTCGACACACCGGAGGCGCACATGATCGCATTGTCGGCCAGATCATCCGCTGAGCATTTCACTACGCCCCCACGCTGGTGGGCGCCGCCGGTGGCGGGGCTGGTCATCATCCTGGCCTCCGTGGCCGTCTACCACAACAGTTTTCAGGGTCCGTTCATCTTCGACGACATCGAATCAATCAAAAACAACCCGACCATCCGGAGCCTCTGGCCCATCTGGTCGGCACTGTCACCACCCAGAGGCGGCGGGCTGGCGGTCCAGGACAGACCCATCGTCAATCTGTCGTTGGCGATCAACTATGCCATCGGCGGCCTGGACGTCCGCGGCTATCACATTTTCAACCTGGCCATCCACATCCTGGCCGCCTTGACGCTGTTCGGCATCGTACGGGGGACCCTCAAGTTGCCGGTCATCCCGCAGGCCCTGGCCGCAGGGGCCACTCCGCTGGCACTTGCCGTTGCATTGATCTGGGCAGTCCACCCCCTGCAGACCGAGGCGGTAACCTACGTCATCCAGCGAACAGAATCCATGATGGGGCTGTTCTATCTGCTGACGCTCTACTGTGCGATCCGCGCCGCCGGCGCATCTCGACCTTTCTGGTGGTATGTCGCAACCGTAACCGCCTGCGCTCTGGGCATGGGCTGTAAGGAGGCGATGGTAACTGCGCCGGTGGTTATCCTGGTGTACGACCGGCTCTTTCTGGCCCCCTCGTTCAACGTCGCCTTTGCCCGCAGGTGGCGATTATACGTCCCCCTGGCCGCCACCTGGGCGCCCCTGGCGGCGCTGGTACTGCCCCTAAGCGGCCGCGGCATCGACCACGCCGCCCAGGGCCTGGAGTACTGGCAGGCCACCCATTCGTATGCCTTAACGCAGATTGTAGCCGTCGTCCGTTACCTGGGTCTTTGCTTTTGGCCCCATCCGCTGATTGTGGACTATGGCCATTTGCCGGCCGGTGAGATTACCCTGAGCATCCCGCACGCGATCATCCTCGTGATGCTGCTGGCCGCGGCGGTGGTGGCATTCTTCTACAGGCCCCCGCTTGGTTTTCTGGGGCTGTGGTTCGTTGCAATCTTGGCGCCAAGTTCCAGCATTGTGCCGCTTGTGGTTCAGCCCATCGCCGAAAAACGGATGTACCTGCCCTTGGCAGCCGTCGTTGTGGGCGTGGTGCTCTGCGCATACGTCCTCGGACAGCATCTTGCAAATCGCCTGTCCACATCAAGAACCGCCGCCAGGATTCTCGGCTGCGGGCTGACCGCCGCTGTGGTCCTGGTTCTTGGTTTTCTGACCGTCAGGCGCAACGACGACTACCGCAACAAACTCGCCATCTGGCACGACGCGGTCGAGAAACGCCCGGACAACTGGCGATCTTGGAACAATCTGGGGCGCGCCTACGCCAGTGAAGGAAACCACGACCATGCCATCGGCGATTACGACCAGGCCGTCAAACTGAATCCCTTGTACGCCAAAGCCTATACCAACCGGGGCAACGCCTACTTGGCCAAGGGCAACTACGACCGGGCCGTCGGGGATTACGACAAGGCCATCGACCTGAACCCCAAATTCGCCGGGCCCTACAACAACCGGAGCATCGTGCATCGCAAGAGGGGCCGCTACGACGATGCAATCCGCGATGCCAACCGGGCCATCGAATTGAATCCCAGGTTTGCCAAAGCCTACAGGAACCGCGGCATCGCCTACGATCGCAAAGGCAATCACGATCAGGCCATCAGCAACTTTACCCAGGCCATCACCTTGAATCCCAAACTCCCCGGCCCCTACAACGACCGCGGCATCGCACACGGCAACAACGGCAACCACGACCGGGCGATCGGGGATTACGACAAGGCCATCGCATTGAATCCCAAATTCGCCAAGGCCTTCAGGAACCGGGGCGTCGCCTACGACCGCAAAGGCGAGCACGACAGGGCAATCCGCGATCTCACCAGGGTCATCGACTTGAATTCCGACCGCCCCGAGGCCTATTGTGACCGCGGCATCGCCCGCGATCACAAGGGCGACTACGACCACGCCATCCGCGATTACAGCAAGGCCATCGCATTGGACCCCAAATTCGCCAAGGCCTACTACAACCGTGCCGTGATGCACTTCTACAAACGCAGCTACAAGAGCGCCCAGGCGGACGTAAACGCGGCACAGGCCCTCGGCTGGACGGTCGACCCAACGTTCCTCGAACTCCTCCGCAAGGCCTCGCCCGACAATTAGCCCGCCCGACAACCAGCCCGCCCGACAATCAGCCCGCCCGGCAAAAAGCCCGTCCGACAAAAAGCGATCATCCGCAATGTGCGTCCGGGGACATTCACATTGAAGATAATCTTCACCAGCATCCCGTTCCGATATACCATAACGGTCCGCAACGACCGAACTCGACACACCGGAGGCGCACATGAGCGCACTGTCGGCCAGATCATCCGTTGAACGTTCCGCCCCGGCCACGCGCTGGTGGTTACCGTCGGCGGCGGGGCTGGTCATCGTCTTGGCCGGTGCGCTTGCATATCACAACAGTCTCGGCGGTCCGTTTATCTTCGACGATCCCCGCTCCATCCGGGACAATCCAACTATCCGGAGCCTCTGGCCGATCTGGCCGCTCCTTTCCCCACCGGCCGAGGGTCTCGCCATCCAGAGCAGGCCTGTTATCAACATCTCGCTGGCCATCAACTACGCCATCGGCGGCCTGGACGTCCGCGGCTACCACATTTTCAACCTGGTTGTCCACATCCTGGCGGCCCTTACGCTGTTCGGCATTATCCAAAGGACGCTGCACCTGGCGGTCATGCCGGAGCATATTGCCCGCTCGTCGCTGCCCCTGGCTTTTGTCGCGGCGTTGATCTGGGCGGTCCACCCCCTACAGACCGAGGCCGTGACGTACATCATCCAGCGAACCGAATCGCTGATGGGGCTGTTTTATCTGCTCACGTTGTACTGCATGATTCGAGGCGCCGGTGCCGTACGCCCCTTCTGGTGGTATGTCGCAGCCGTAGTCGCCTGCACACTGGGCATGGGATCCAAAGAGGTGATGGTAACCGCCCCTCTCATTGTCCTGCTCTATGACCGGGTGTTTCTGGCACGTTCACTCAAGCAGGTCTTTCGCCACAGATGGCCCTTGTACATAGGCCTGGCCGCTACCTGGGTGCTCCTGGCGGCGCTGGTGATACCCCCGGGCGGTCGCGGCAGTTCGGTCGGGTTCGGCTATTGGGCGGCCTTGCGGGCTTACATCCCCGGACAGGCTATCGTCGTCGTCCGGTACTTGCGTCTTTCCTTCTGGCCGAGCCCCCTGATCATTGACTACGGCATTTTCCGGACCGGCTCGGCGGCACAGGTCCTCCCATATGCGGTTATCCTCGTGCTGCTGCTGGTCGGAACGGTTCTGGCATTTCGCGACAGGCCCTGGCAGGGCTTTTTGGGCGTGTGGTTCTTTGCAATCCTGACCCCCAGTTCCACCCTCGTGCCGCTCCTGATTCAGCCGGCGGCCGAAAAACGCATGTACCTTCCCCTGGCGGCGGTGATCGTGGCGGTTGTAATCTGTACATACGGCCTCGGACGGCGTCTTGCCAGCCGCTTGGGCCCTCACCTGGGGACAATCGTCGGGCAACTCGCCGGTGTTGGGCTGACCGCCGCCGCCGTGCTGATACTGGGGTTCCTGACCGTCAGGCGTAACTGCGACTACCGCAGCGAACTGGCAATCTGGCAGGACACCGTGGACAAACTGCCGCACAGTTATCACGCGTGGAACAGTCGGGGAGCCGCCTACCAGGATGTCGGGGACTACGACCAGGCGATTCACGACTACACTCAGGCCCTCCGGTTGAATCCGCAATTCGCCCAAACCTACAGGAACCGGGGTCTCGCCCGCTCGAAGAAAGGCCGCTACGACCAGGCTATCGAAGACTACACCCACGCCATCAAACTCAAAGGCAACTACGCCGAAGCCTACAACAGTCGGGCCGTCGCGCACTATCACAAGCACCAGTACGCCAGGGCACGGGCGGATGCACGGAGGGCCCAGGCCCTTGGCTACAAGGTCGCCCCCGGTTTTCTTGAAGCCCTCCGCAAGGCCCCGCACGACAATTATCGCCCCACAAAAAAACACTCCTCCGCGGGCACTCCTCCCTTGGGGGCTGCCGCCTTGAGATAATCTTCCCCGACGTCCCGACCCGATATAGCATAGCGATCCATGGCCGCAGGACACGACAAGCCGGCAGCACGCATCAGCCCTCCCTCGGCCGCACCGTCGGATGGGTCTCACCCCCGCGCCCGACACCGCTGGGCAACGTCGCTGGGGCCTGTCGTCAAACTATCGCGCCTGGAACAACCGCGGAAACGCCCACGCCCGCCGGGGCAACCGCCAACAGGCCATCGCCGATTACACCCGGGCCATTCGCCTCAATCCCGCCTATCTCCACCCCTACGTGAACCGGGGCGTGGCCCACCGACAAAATCACCACTACGACCGGGCCGTCGGCAATTTCACACCAGGGCCATCGAACCGGACCCCAAACTCGCCAGGGCATACTACAACCGCGCCCTGGCCTGCTTCCTCAAACGCGGCTACCAAAACGCTCTGGCCGACATGCCGATGGCCCAAGCCCCCGGCTACAAGGTCAATCCCGCCTTTCTCGTCGATCTACGCAGGGCATCAACGCGCCACCAATAGGCCACTTGCACCCGCGGGCGCCATGAAGCCTCATGTTAGCCGCGACCTTCGTGTCCTTGATGAACTTGGTGACCCCCGTAACCTTCATTATTTCCGTCACGCGTGGTCGGCGTAAAGCAAACGGCCCCCGCAAAAGGCGGGGGCCGCCTGAGAACATATTTGCGTATTCGGTTTTTCACCAACCACTTACCGGCGTCTGCGCCGCCTCAACAGCACGCCCAGTCCGCCAAAGGCCAGCAGGCCCATGGTGATCGGTTCGGGCACCCACGTGACCAGTATGTCATCAATGAAGGTCGCATACTGCGTATTGTCGAAGTAGTTGGTCCCGTTGATCCCGTAGAGGTTAAACGTATCCAGACCATAGGGGTCGGTCGTCCGGGAGTACGTGGTCCCTTCCGGATCAACCCACGGTGCCGATGTCGGGTGGGGATTGCTGCCGATACTGTTCCAGTTCAGGTCCAGGGCGCTCTGCAATAACGTCCAGCCGGCCCCTGTATCAGCGTACAGGTCATACGAGCCCCAGCCGCCGGCGGCATCCAGATCAATGACCACCTTCGTGCCGACCCACGCGCCCTGGGCCCCAACACCGGACATTGTCGAATCCACCCACTGCTCCGTGTTGGAGTCGCCGTCCCAGTACGTCTCGGTAGCGTCACCAGTTTGGCTGCGGATCTCATCCGGCGCCGAGGCGTATGTAACATTGCTCTGTGTCGGCGTGGCGACTGTGATGCTCCCGTTTTTGGCTGGGAAGGCATCGGTCCCGCCGTCGGTCTGGTCGATGATGACAGTCGAACGGTTGTAGTTGTTCTTGTTTACCGTATCGACGTTCTCCAGCATGCGCCACCACGAAACGGTCAAGACGCCGGTGCTCTTGAGTGTGAACTTGTGACGATAGTAGTCGTAGTAGTAGTCTTCCTTCGGCAACCTCAAACTCTGGGTCCCGGCTTTGGCCTGCTGGTCACTCACCGTGCCGGTGTTGGTGGCCTGGCTGTCGGTGTAGTACATCTCGCCATACCAGCCGCCCTGGTTGCCGGTGCCGCCGGCGAAGGACTCGGTCAACAGCGTCTCGTTGCTGCCGTCGGTGTAGCCCTCGCTCGTCTCAAACCCGATCGACAGCAGCGTCTCGCCGCTGGCCATGCCGGCCACGCTCAATACGAGCAACAGCGTTAATGCTAACTTTTTCATCCTCATGCTCCTTAACTTTTTTCTCGCTTCGTTTCCCCGCATCGGCCCGGGTTTACATGCGCCCGGAACCAACCGCCGCGGTGAAACTGTCCTCAAACTACCTGGCATTCACCTTCTTCTCATACGCATCTCCTGTAGCAAAAAAAAGCAAAAAGATAGATTGGTAAATTGATAATTGCCTTGCCGTTCATAACACTCTTTACAACTTGTCGCTCTACGAGCCCTTCGTTCGTTTGCTGCCGCTCAACCCTCACCTGTAAATGAACTCTATCTCACTGTCAATAGGTTACCCCAAAAGCGGTGACGCGTCAAGATAAAAAAAGCCGATTCGAATGATTTTTTGCGGTGGGGCCGCTTTTTCCCGACGCCGGGGCGTGGCCCACCGGCAGAATCACGAAGTACGACCGGGCCGTCGGAGATTACGACAAGGCCATCGACCTGAACCCCAAACTCGCCAAGGCCTTCAGGAACCGGAGCGTCGCCTACGACCGCAAAGGCGAGCACGACAAGGCAATCCGCGATCTCACCAGGGTCATCGACCTGAATCCCGACAGCCCCAGGGCCTATTGTGACCGCGGCATCGCCCGCGATCACAAGGGCGACTACGACCACGCCATCCGCGATTACAGCAAGGCCATCGCATTGGACCCCAAATTCGCCAAGGCCTACCACAACCGTGCCGTGATGCACTTTCACAAACGCAACTACAAGAGCGCCCGGGCGGACGTAAACGCGGCCCAGGCCCTCGGCTACAAAGTCAACCCAACGTTCCTCGAACTCCTCCGCAAGGCCTCGCCCGACAATTAGCCGCACGACAAAAAGCGCTCATCCGCACGTACGTGCGGGGGCATCCGCATTGAAGATAATCTTTCCCGCCGCCCCGGGGCGATATAGCATAACGGTCCATGGCCGAAAGACCCGACAAGTCGGCAGCACACATGAGCGAATTACTGGCCAGGTCAACCGTTGAACGTTCCGCCCCGGCCACGCGCTGGTGGATACCGTCGGCCGCGGGGCTGGTCATCGTCCTTGCCGGCGCGGCGGCCTACTACAACAGCATCCAGCGGCCGTTTATCTTCGACGACCCCGGTTCGATCGAAAGGAATCCCACCATCCGCAGCCTCTGGCCCATCTGGGCGCCCCTGTCACCACCCGGAGGTGGCGAGGCCGTTCAGAACAGGCCCGTGGTCAATCTGTCCCTTGCGGTCAACTACGCCATCGGCCGCCTGGACGTGCGCGGCTACCACGTGTTCAACCTGGTCATCCACATCCTGGCGGCCCTGACGCTGTTCGCCGTTATCCGAAGGACGCTGCACCTGCCGATCATGCCCGAGCATGTCGTCCGTGCGTCGCTGCCCCTGGCCTTTGTCGCGTCGCTGATCTGGACGGTCCACCCGCTAAACACCGAGGCCGTCACGTACATCATCCAGCGAACCGAATCCATGATGGGTCTGTTCTACCTCCTCACCCTTTACTGCCTCATCCGCGCCGCCGCCTCATCCCGACCTGCCCGCTGGTATATCGCCGCTATTGTCGTCTGCGCCATGGGCGCCGGCTGCAAGGAGACGATAGCATCAGCCCCCGTGGTTATCCTGATCTATGACCGGGTGTTCCTGGCACGCTCGTTCAAGGAGGTGTTCCGCCGCAGGTGGCTCTTGTACATCGCCCTGGCCGCCACCTGGGGGCTTCTGGCGGCCCTGGTCGTGCCCGGCGGCGGTCGCGTCACACTGCTTGGGGCGGAATTCTCGTGGGCTTTAAGCAACTACGCCCTGATGCAGATCGCAGCCGTCGCCCACTACCTGCGTCTTTGTTTCTGGCCTCATCCACTGATTGTTGACTATGGCGCCCTCCCATTCGAAGGGGCCACCCTTAGCATCTGGCCCGCAACCGTCATGCTGATCGTACTGGCCGCAACCGTCTGGGCACTTTGCCGCAGACCGCGGCTTGGCTTTCTCGGCGTGTGGTTCTTTGGGATCCTGGCCCCCAGTTCCACCATTGTCCCGCTCCTGATTCAGCCGGTGGACGAAAAGCGGATGTTTCTTACCATGGCGGCGGTCGTCGTGGCGGTGGTGGTCTGCGCATACATCCTTGGCAGACGACTTCTGGATCGCCCGGGTGTCGCCAGGACCTTGCGTCCGACTTTCGCAATTGCCGGCGTTGGGCTGACCGCCGCCGTCGTGGTGATACTGGGGTTTTTGACCGTCAGACGCAATTACGACTACCGCAGCAGTTTTTCCGTGTGGGACGACACCATTGCCAAAAAGCCGAGCAACTGGCGGGCGTGGCACAACCGGGGGCGGGCCTACAGCAAAATGGGCAGCCACGACAAGGCCATCAGCGACTTTACTCGGGGCATCCGGTTGAATCCCAGGCATGCCAAGGCCCATGGCAACCGTGGCGTCTCGTACGGTCAACAGGGCGACCTCGATAAGGCAATCCACGATTTTAATCGGTCCATCGAACTGGAGGGCAACGATCCCGACGCCTACTACAACCGGGGCCTCACACACGGGCGGATGGACAACCTCGATAAGGCAATCCGCGACTTCACCAGGGCTATCGAACTGGAACCCAACGACGCCCAGGTCCACAACCACCGCGGGCTTACGCACAGCAAGAAGGGCAACTACGACGCGGCAATACGCGACTTCACCAGGGCCATCGAACTGGAACCCGGCTATGTGCAGGCCCGCAACCACCGCGGGCTTGCGCATGACCAGAAGGGCGACTATGATAAGGCAATCCACGACTACACCAGGGTCATCGAAATCAACCCTAACTCCGCCCCGGCCCACAATAACCGCGGGCTTGCCCACAGGAAGAAGGGCCACTTCGATAAGGCATTCCGCGACTTCAACAGAGCGATTGAACTGGATCCAGACTACGCCGAAGCACACAACAACCGGGGCTTCGCCCACGCGCAGAACCGCGACCTCGATAAGGCTATCAGCGACTTCAGCAGAGCCATCGAATTGGATCCCGACTATGCCAGGGCCTGCTACAACCGGGCCGCCACGTACGGAAACAAGGGCGACACCGATAACGCAATCCGCGATTACACCAGGGCCATCGAACTAGATCCCGCCTACGCCACAGCCTACAGCGGACGCAGCATCGCATACTACCACAAGCGTCGGTATGACAGGGCCTGGGCCGATGTAAGGAAGGCACAGGCCCTCGGCGCAGAGGTCGCCCCCCGGTTCCTTGCAGCCCTCCGCAAGGCCTCGCCGCCCGCGCCGTAACGCCCCCTCCCGCGCCTCGGTCAGCGGGATCCGGCCCCGGGATGCCGGCGGCACACGGCCAAATGGCGGCAGGACGCGGAGGCGACCGAGGCGGCCTGCTCCCACCTGCCACAAATACCCGGGTGAAGGTGAGTTTCAGGCACAATTCTTGTCCGACAGTTGGCAAATGCCGCCTTGCTGAGCCGGAAAAGAGTTTGTGAGTATTCGAAAACGTGGTAGGTTTATCAAAAAGGCCCACGATGCTCGTGGGCCGGAATTCATCCGGGAAATCCCGGATAATTAAAAGGAACGCCGTATGGACAACAGTTTCTTTTGCGCTCTGGTCGCAGCGTTTGTGATTTCCTTGTTTGCTTCGGCGACTTCGGGGAAGTCTTTGAAAGCCCCGCCGGGCCTTTTCAAGGACCTCAACGACGAGATTGTCGGCGACGCCATCATCATCAACGGCAAGCAACTGTTCATCGACGACTACATCATTGACGAACTCAAGGGCGCCGAAAAGGTCCTCAACCAGCC
>JASLZV010000379.1 GCA_030754715.1 Phycisphaerae bacterium | reverse complement strand
GAGAAGTTCTATAGAGACAACGTAACTAAGGTTACTCCGCTGTCCCATAGCAACTAGGTGTACCGCAGTATTACTGGTATCGAACTGCCCATAACTTCCATCTCATTGGGACAGTCGGTGGTCAAGAAACCCCAGAGTCATGCGGTAAACTAAGAAAACCAATGAGTGGTTCGTAGCCACGCACGCTATCCAACTGAGCTACGGGCGCGTTGGGGCGGTAGCCTATACGCAGCCTCATTGTTTAGTAAGACTCGATGTCTTTATAACCATATCGCTATAGCCAAGCACATAACCTCCTAGAATACCTCTACGCCTCGGTCAAACCTGCCTCACTTCTAGCCACACAAGGATCATGCCTAAACTCTCTCGGGGTCGTCCATTACTCCATCAGCACCACTGGTGTTCGCCCCACTAATCCCCAGCGACCTTTTTATGCTACTCCGATTGATCCGCTGGCTGACTTTTGGACTCATTGTCCTAGTGATAATGCTTCGCCTATACGAGCACGTCTTCACCGGCGATCAAGCAACCACCTTAGAAAACGCCCGTTTTGCCCTCTTTGACTCTTTCCAAGCATTCAAACCCCGTGAATCACAAGAGTATCCGGTGGTGGTGGTTGATATCGACGAGGAAAGTCTACGTCGCCTCGGTCCATGGCCGTGGCCACGGCAACATTTAACGAAACTGACCAACAATATCTCCGCAATGGGCGCATCAGGCATTGTCATTTATTTGTCTCTGGCTGACACCGACACGATGTCACCACAACGCATCGCGAAGTTACTGCCGCCAGACGATGCGTTCAACAGTGCTCGTGAGCGTCTGTCTGCCTTGCCGGACACCGACATCGCCTTAGCAGCGGCAATTGGTGCTGCGCCTGTTGTCCTTGGCTTCGTTCCGTCAAACAACGCGACCGGAACAGAACCCTCATTGAAAGTCCCCGCCGCTTCGCTGCAAAACGCCAACACCGGAACCCTCTTATCATTCCCAGTGGCTACTAACGCGTTGCAACAATTACAGGACGCTGCCAGCGGTTACGGTTCATTTCCAGTGATTGCTCGGGGCACCACCACAGTACGTCAACTTCCGTTATTTGTTTCTATCAACAAAAACCTCTATCCCTCGCTAACTGCCGAAGCGCTACGGGTTCACGCTAATGTTGGCCGTTACGCACTTTCATTCCACGGACCGTTACCCTGGTTACCAGGTACAACATGGCTGAACACCACCAAAGTAGCCATCGGACCGCTAAACATTGCCACCGATGCGGCCACTCGTTTCTGGCCATATTTTCGGTGGGACAACCCGTTTCAACATATCAGCGCGTGGAAGATGCTGGCCGGCAAGATAAACGAAAAACGGATTAAGGATAAACTGATTCTGGTCGGCAGCAGCGCTTCTGGGCTTTCGTCTCGAGTGACGACGCCACTTGGACAGTCGGTTCCCAGTATCGCAATTCAAGCGCAAGCGATCGAGTCGATACTGGGGGGAACATTTCTCACGCGAGAGGGGTGGGCAGACCTTGCGGAGATCATAATCTCGGTGATGCTTTCTCTACTTTTGATTCGATTGCTGCCTGTTTGGGGGCTGCCGGGTTGCGCTTTACTGACTCTCGGTTTGATCACCGTGCTGTACACGCTGTCGTGGCACGCTTTTAGCCATGCCCACGTATTGGTAGACCCGACCTTCCCGAGCCTACTACTCGTCGTGACTTTTCTTTCACAATCTTTCGTTATCTATGTGACGACACAAACAGCACTTGTCCGCACGACCTGGATTGCGGAGCACGACATGCTCACTGGCTGTTTTAACCGTCGCGCATGGTACGACCGCGTTACCCCACAAACGCTTGAAGATTCAACCGCAACAGGCGGGCTCATTGCCATTCTAGACATTGATTTTTTTAAACGGGTTAACGA
>JASLZV010000378.1 GCA_030754715.1 Phycisphaerae bacterium | reverse complement strand
ATCAACACCGCGTTGCCCCGGTCCTGGTCCAACGTGCCATACGTCTCAAAGACCACCGTGACCTTCTCGATCAGCCCGCCTCGTTCCAACTTCAGTGGTTGGTCGAACGTTATGGTCTGAAGATACTTCAGCGGCCTACCGCTGCGCCTGGTATCACTACTGTAAAAGAAATTGTCACTCATCTCACACACCTTGCATGCGGATAGACCAAAATCACCGACACGTCCTCCCTGCGAAGCCCGCGCCTAGTTCAGATCATCTTTTATGTCTTCTATATCTTCGATTCCGACACTGAGGCGAATGTGTTCCGGCGTGCAGGGCCTTGGTAGCCAATCTGTACCTGTTTCCCTGGCTCATTGTTTCTCCTTTGCAGGTAATTAGCCGCGACGAACCAGCAAACGTCCGAAATATTCAGGTGTCCAGCGCAGCATAGTTTGGCTATCATGGAGCATTGAAACACTCCCCAGCCCCCGCATGTGTTACGCCATCCCGATGCAGTCCTGCAAAAAAGCCCCTCGCAAGGAGAGGCCCTGCATAACCCAATCAGGCTTGTGCCCGTTGGGCCACATCGGTCCCTTGCAGGCTGGCTGTGGCACCTTATTTCGGCTTGTTGAGCCCAAACAGGTTGCCGTGCGATCCTTGGGCCAGTACCCTCACGCACTCTTGATGCCGTTTGGCATACTATCGTCGCGTCGTGTGCGGATCAAGCAAAATTTTCGCCCGCCGACGACCTTGAAATCTCCACGAACGCCTCTATGATGGACCGTCTTGAAACCGGTGTTCGTTTCACAGTCGCTTCGGAATCCTGTTAGGAGTCGCAAGATGCCACAGGCAGATATCGGACTGATCGGATTGGCCGTGATGGGCCAGAACCTCGTGCTGAACATGGACGACCACGATTACACCGTAGCGGTATTCAATCGGACCGTCTCAAAGGTGGATGATTTTGTTAACGGCCCGGCTGCTGGAACCAAGATAATCGGCACACATTCCATCGAGGAATTTGTCGCCGCCTTGAAGCGTCCCCGGCGCGTGATGCTATTGGTTAAGGCCGGCGAGGCTGTGGACAAGTTCATTGACGCCATGCTGCCACATCTCGAGGCCGGCGACATCATCATCGACGGCGGCAACAGTAACTTCAACGACACCATTCGCCGCACAGAGTATGTCGAAGGCAAGGGCATGCTGTACATCGGTACGGGCGTGTCCGGCGGCGAAGAAGGCGCCCGCCATGGGCCGAGCATTATGCCCGGCGGCTCGCCCGACGCCTGGCCGCACGTGAAGGAGATATTCCAGGCCATTGCAGCCAAGGTGGAAGACGCCATGCCATGCTGCGATTGGGTTGGCGAGAACGGCGCGGGGCACTTCGTCAAGATGATCCACAACGGCATCGAGTACGGCGATATGCAGTTGATCTGCGAGGCCTACTCGCTGATGAAGAGCGTCGGAATGACACCGGGGGAAATGCACGACGTCTTCGCCGAGTGGAACAAGGGTGAACTGAACAGTTACCTCATCGAAATCACCCGCGACATCCTGGCCAAGACCGATGAGGAAACCGGGCAAGCGATGGTGGATGTGATTTTGGACACAGCCGGGCAGAAAGGTACCGGCAAGTGGGCGGTGATTACGGCCCTGAACCTGGGCCAGCCGCTCACACTGATCGGCGAAGCGGTATTCGCGCGGTGTTTGTCGGCCCTGAAGGAGCAGCGAGTGGCCGCGGCTGCGAAACTGCGCGGCCCCAAGGTTGCTTTCAAGGGCGATCGCGACAAATTCGTAGAGGACATCCGCCAGGCTCTGTACGCCAGTAAGATCGTCTCCTATGCCCAGGGATATCAGTTGATGAGCGCCGCGGCCGCCGAGTACGGCTGGAATCTGAACTACGGCGGGATCGCGCTGATGTGGCGTGGCGGCTGCATTATCCGCAGCCAGTTTC
>JASLZV010000377.1 GCA_030754715.1 Phycisphaerae bacterium | reverse complement strand
ATACGTTCTTCCCACGCCGCGGCAGGTCACCCGGGCGGACAAGCGCACCAAGGAGTGGTCCAAGGCGGCAAAGAAAATCGCACCGGCGATGCACCTGATCGAGACGGCGCATTTCCGGATCTACAGTACTCGCGATGAGAGTGACGACAGGACACTCGCCGGCATGTGTGAAAAACTCTATCAGGCAATGTGCAAGCAGTTTGTCATCGACCTAAGAGAGAATGTCTGGATCGGGAAACTCCCGATGTTCATCTTCCAGTCCAAGTCGAACATGGTGGATTTCAGTGCAGATGTGGTCAAAGGGCTGTTGGAGGCGGATGAGAGCGTCAGAGGATACGCCGGACATCAGCCGTTTGAAAACGCCATTTACCGGTACGTTGTTCTGGGACCGGTAAAAACCAAAGACATGGACAAGTCAAGGGCGCAAATGTTGCTCCATGAATTGCTCGTACACACATCCACGCACGCTTTCGTGAGCCGTTTCATCAACGATCGCGCCATTGCCTCCTGGGTGGACGAGGGTCTGGCCGAGGTAATGGCAACGAAACTCATCTCAAACACCTGGGCCATACAGAAATTGAGGTCCGCCACCCAGCGCGCCACCAAACACGGACGCAACATCGACGGCTTATTCGACACACAGGAAATTCCCGACGATTGGTTCCACTACGGCGTCGCGCAGAGCCTGGTGCGGTATCTTATCGGGCTGAGCCCCAAGAAGTTTAACCGGTTCATTGAGATGATGAAGACCGGCAAGAGCGACGCTGAGGCGCTGGAGGCCGTCTATGGAATGACGCGCCGGGAGATGGTCGTGCGGTGGCTGAGAATCGCCGACAGGAAGGTCAAGAGACTGGGCTGAGAAACTCCCCGCGTCAAGGGGCAACAGTGACCAGGTGGGGCGATTATTGATGTCTGCGGCAGTCGAGAAACGGGCGAGCCTCCGCCGGCATTCTCCAAACACCAGGGGCAGTCGCCGGGACGCCCAAAGGACCGATACCCGCGGCCATCGGATAATGCAAGTCGGCCCCGGGCTAAGAACAGACCTCCTGAATGCCCATCAACCTGCAGAACTCACTTAATTCTTTCCGGTAGTCGCCGAACATGATGGCATAATGCTGGCTCATCATGTGCTGGCCGAAGTGCTCCATCGAGCCGTCCAGGACAATTTCCATGCTCGGATAGGGCAGGCACCCATACTCGCGGAAAGGTTCGGCGTGGCGGGCCATCCCGCCGGCGATGTGCATCTTGTAGGTGCGACCGCGCGTATAGGCCAGACGGGCCACCGTAACCTGGCCTTCCTGGTAACTGGTGTTGCAGTTGGCGATACCCTCATAGATGGCCTCGGTCTTCTTGCCGACCTTGGGCTTTCCCTCGCCCATGGTGAAAGGGGCAAACCCACAGGCCGCACAGACGATGTACTTCTCGGTCAAGTCCGTCAGGTCACAATACGTAGAGGGCCTGCCGGCGGAGAGGTAGTGCATGATCAACTGTGTGGTAATCAGGGGGATATCGCCCTCGCAGGAACAGGGAATCTCGCCGCCCAACAGCGACAGCGGGACGCAGGGCGTGTGCTTGTATATCTTGGACAGTTCATACTGGCACTTGATGGTCAGGGCCGACCAACCGAACTCCCGGACCAGGTCCTTGAGGGACTGATACATTTTGAGCGAGGCCTGAAGGTCGGCCTCCTTGACGTCGTCGGCGATTTCCCATTCCGAGCGGACCTTGTCCAGGCTGTCCTTGACGCGCTGGTCCTGCATTTCTTCGATTCTCTTTATCATCACATACTGGTCGAGTTGCTCGATCTCCGGACCGATATCCCGCTTCAACGAAAGATGATCGAAGAACGCGGTGTACATACCCATCGAACCGTATCCCAGAAGGCCGATTTTGGAATGTTTCAGCCGCGTTGCGGTAGCGAGGACACTTGCGTGGCAAT
>JASLZV010000376.1 GCA_030754715.1 Phycisphaerae bacterium | reverse complement strand
GTATTCCACGCCCTTTTCGAACCGCCCGACGAACCGCGGGGCCAGGGCCGCCCACTCCACGCCCAGACGCTTGAGTTCAGCGGCAATGTAGTAATGCTCAAGAGCGGAGGTGGGGCTTTCGGTCTCGTCCACCGATATCTCGATCTCCACTGCGCGTTCGCCGGCGCGACGGCGGATGTGGCCGGCCATGGCGGCCGAGTGCGCCACCGCGCAGCCGTATTTCACCGCAGCCCGCACCAGCGCGCCTTGATCGAACGTCCGGCCCAAAAGGTCCACGTCAATCGTGCGGCCGGCGGACAGGGCGATCTGATCCTTGCCCGACGCTTCGAGCCTGTCCCAGGGCAGCGCTTCGAAGCGATCGTTTAGTTCGCCGGCCCCAAGGGTATCTGCCTCGTTGTCCACGTGGTCGCCCGGGTCTATTGTGAACATCACGAAACCGGCCGCCATGGTCGCATCAATGTCTTCGGTAGTCTTGAGGTGATCCGCATCCGCCCCGAAGCCCTGCTTGAAGCCCTCTTGCAGCACCCCCCAGGTGGCGTCGTCCATGACCTGCTGGGGTGAGCGGCCGGTGCGGGTCATTTCTCGAATCGACTGCTGGGCCAGAACGCAGGCGACGCCGGTACCTCGCACCGCCCGAACGTGTCCGGGCGTAGCCAGCCCAAGCCGGTCGCCCAGTCCCACGCTGGTCTTGGGGCCGATGCACACCGGGGCTGTCCAGGGAAGCCGGCGGCGGACGATCTCGGCATTGGCGTGGCTGGTCGGGCCGACCACGACGCACCTGGAGTCAATCTCGCCGACGCGATCACCGGCAAGGTCGCTCGCACCGATCGCCCCGGCGACTTTTTCCGCTCCACGCCGGGCGAGGAAAAAGGTTGCCCCATCGGTCTGGGCGACACTTGCTTCATACAGGTCCAGCCGGGCAAGCCGCTGGAGTTTATCCTTCAGCGTCATCGGTTTATTCCTCGGAAATTCACGCGCCGGCGGCATACGGTCATATCGGCGCATCGCCGAGCAGGTCAGCGATCCTGACAGGCCGGCTGGCGTCTACGCTGCGATACGCCGCTATTCCCACAAGGATCGAGTACGCCCCGTCGCGCTGGTTTGCGGCCCAGGCCAGTGGGTCGGCGGGCGGGCTGGGGTCAAACAGGTCGTTCAGGAGGTGGGAGTCGCCGCCGCCGTGTCCGCCCACGCCGACGCGCGGCTCAATCACTTGCGCCTGGGAGAACTCGGGGATCAGCGTTATCGACACGCTGCCGCTTGCCGTTTCGCCCGGTACGTTGCCGTCCTCGCGGGCGGTGTGCCCCAGACGGCCCTTTGTGCCGTTGAATGCTATGCGGTAGCCCTCGTAGGGACAATACGCATGAAGCATGTAGTTGAGAATGGCGCCGCGACGGTATCGAACAGACACCGACATGTTGTCCCAGATGTCGATTTCCTCGCTGAAAACACACTTGTCGCGGAGATAGCCGTCGTAATGTTCGTTGTCCAGGTAGGTTGTCTTGAGGGCCTCATTGGCGGCCAGGTCTATGTGGAAGTTACACCTGTCCTTAACCGGGCAGTCCAGACATCGCTGCCCGTGTTGTTGCAGGCCCAATTTCTCGGCCGTTGCCTGGGTGTAGTATCTCAGGGAGGCATGGCAGAAGACTTCCTCGGGAAGATCGTCCAGCCACCAGTTGACCAGGTCGAAGTGGTGGGTCCCCTTGTGGACCAGCAGACCGCCCGACTTTTCCTTCTGGCGGTGCCATCGGCGGAAGTAGTCGGCGCCGTGGTCGGTGTCCAGTAGGTACTCCATGTCCACGTGGACGATGTCGCCGATGGTGCCCTCTTGCAGCAGCCGGCGGACCAGCGTGCAGCCCGGCCGCCACCGGTAGTTGAAGGCCACCCTCAGCTCCTTGCCGGTGCGATCGATGGCGCCCAGAATCGCGTCGCACTTCTCGGCGT
>JASLZV010000375.1 GCA_030754715.1 Phycisphaerae bacterium | reverse complement strand
GGAAACCGGCAGTTGTCCGGGCATTGAGAACTACTCGCGATACCTGGACGGACGGTCCCCGGGCCAGCGGCCTTATACGCTGATCGACTACTTCGGCGACGAGTATCTGCTGGTTATCGACGAGTCTCACGTGACGGTCCCGCAACTGCGGGCGATGTACAACGGCGACCGCAGCCGGAAGGAAGTCCTGGTGGAACATGGCTTCCGGCTGCCCAGCGCACTGGACAATCGCCCGCTGCGATTCGACGAGTTCCGTCAATTGTGGCAACAGGTGATTTTCATGTCGGCTACGCCGGGGGAGTTTGAACTGGACTTGACCGGTGGGGAGGTGATCGAGCAGATTATCCGACCTACGGGCCTGGTCGATCCGGCTATCGAGGTGCGCCTGGCCCGCGGGCAGGTGCCGGACCTTCTGAAGGAAATACGCAGCCGTGTGGAGGTCGGCGAGCGGACGCTGATTACCACGCTGACCAAGCGACTGGCCGAAGACCTCAGCGACTACATCCGGGCAGAGGGCTTCCGCTGCAAGTACCTTCACAGCGAGATTCACACGATCGAGCGGGTGAAGATTCTCCGCGACCTGCGAGAGGGCAAATTCGACGTGCTGGTGGGCGTGAACCTGCTGCGGGAGGGCCTGGACCTGCCGGAAGTGTCGTTGGTGGCTATTCTCGATGCCGACAAGCAGGGCTTCCTGCGTTCCGCCAAGAGCCTGATCCAGACGATCGGCCGCTGCGCACGAAACGTCAACGCGCAGGTGTTTCTCTATGGTGACAAGGTTTCCGAGGCGATGCGGACCGCCCTGGATG
The DNA here is from genome assembly GCA_030754715.1 of Phycisphaerae bacterium. Lineage (GTDB taxonomy): Bacteria > Planctomycetota > Phycisphaerae > SM23-33 > SM23-33 > JASLZV01. Next base: position 1,147 of record JASLZV010000375.1, on the reverse strand, counting down.
AGACCAACCGCCGCCGCGAAATACAACTGGCGTACAACGTCGAGCACAACATCACTCCGCAAACCATTCGCAAGGCGATCACGGTGACCCTCACCGATGAGGCCAGCGCGCGGCGGGTGGCCCGCGAGGCTATCCACGCCTCGCAAACCGAGTTCGACCAGACCGAACTTATTGCCGAATTGGAGCGGGAGATGCTTGCGACCGCCAAGGCACTCGAATTTGAACAGGCCGCCCGCATTCGCGACCAAATCGCCGAACTGAAGGGCGAAGATACCCCGGCCAAACAGGACGCCGGACGCAGAACCGGCGCATAGGACAAAGGCAAAAAGTAACTGCTAGGCGTCCGAACAAGGCAACATCGAAAGCGACGTGATCGTTCCGGGGTGTTTGTCGGAGAGATACTTTTTGTTAAGGTCAACGGTCGCAAGTCTATCGCCGGGATTGTGACTTGGCTTGCCCTTTTTTCTTTTGCGCCTCTGAGGTATCCTCTGTCCTTGGTGATATGAGATGACTGTCCAACCCGGCCAGCGAGAATTTAAAAACCTGCGGTGCCTGTTGGATATGGCGCGGCAAGAAGACCTGGGCGCCGGCGACGTTACCGGCGCGATGCTGGGGCCGTTGGCGGCGGTGACCGGTCGACTGGTCTCGCGGGACGAGGTGGTCCTGTGCGGCGGGGTGTTTCTGGAGACTATTTGCCGGGCTTATGACCCGGCCATCACCGCGCAGATGCGGGTACCTGACGGGCAGCGCGCAGACCCCGGCACAGCCCTGGGGACGTTGAACGGGCCGGCTGAGGCCGTCCTGGAGGCTGAGCGCGTGGTCCTGAACTTTCTGCAGCACCTTTCGGGAATCGCCACCGAGACGCGAAAGTACGTGGATGCGGTAGCCGGAACAGGCGCGGAGATTTACGACACGCGCAAGACCATTCCGGGCTGGCGATGGCTCGAGAAATATGCCGTGCGTTGCGGTGGCGGCAGAAACCATCGCATGGGTCTCCATGACGCGGTGCTGATCAAGGACAATCATCTGGCCGTGCTGGCCGGCAGCGGTGGGGGGGATCCGATTGCGGCGCTGGCGGACCGGTTCGACAAGGTCCGAGCGAAACTTGGCCCGGGCGGGTTTATTGAGATTGAAGCGGATAGACTCG
>JASLZV010000374.1 GCA_030754715.1 Phycisphaerae bacterium | reverse complement strand
GGCCGGACGGACATCCCCGGGGCGGACGAGGGTAAGTTGATCACTAACATCCGCAAGCATCTCCTTGTTCTGCCAGACGATACGCGTGTTTTGCCCGGCCACGGACCGCCCACCACTATCGGTGCGGAACGAGCGACCAACCCATATGTGGGATCGTAAGCCATAGTTTCAAGAACAGGATTGACATGCACAGCGTAGTATTGTAGAGTAGAAATGGTGGTTGCGGCGGCTTGGCTACGTGTGACCGCAAATCAGTCGATACTTTATAGCGCAAATCATTGGGACAGTGGAAAAGGTCTGACGAAGGCAACCGGGTGGATTCGTGGCGCCAACATGTCAAACGTTGGCTGTATCCACAAGCAGCACGTATCGCGGCAGGGAAAGTCCCGTGGCATCAATACAGGTCATCCAGGGCTCCGATAAGGGACGTACATTCAATCTGTACGACGGCGAGAATTTCATTGGGCGAGATTGTCATCCGGTGGGCCTTTCCGACGGTACTGCGTCGCGCGTTCATGCGTGTCTGAATTATGATGGTGGAAAGTGGGTTCTCATCGATTCCGGCTCGGCCAACGGCACGATCCTTAACGGTGTTAGGATCGCCCACCCGGTAATGCTCAAGCGAGGCGACCAGATCCGATGCGGCTCGACACTGCTGGTGTTTCAGGGTGACAGCGCTCCGGCGACAGGTCGGCCCGGCGTGGATATCGATGAAGAGGGCATGTTGGTGGATGCGGCCATCGTTGCTACCGTCAACAGCAACGAGGACTCGGTCATCATCCCTACTCCAGAGGCCGGCGCGCAGGCCATTGATAACCTCCGCATTCTCTACAATTTCATCGTGGAGGCCTCCAGTATTCTCAATATCGATGAACTGCTGCAGCACACCCTCGACAAGGTCTTCGAACTCCTGAAGGCCGACCGCAGTTTCATTATGCTCGTGGATGAAGAGGGAATTCTAACGCTGAAGTGCTCCAGGCAAGTGGACGAAGCCGGGGAGGCCGGGCCACCAGTGTCTCGGACTATCATCAATGAAGTCATCAACCAAAAGGTCGGTGTGCTGAGTTCCAATGCTATGGGCGACAAGCGGTTCGCCTCCGGCAAGAGCGTTCACAACCTTGGCATCCGTTCGGCGATCTGTGTGCCCATTATGGGTCGCGATCGCGTCCTTGGCGTAATTTACGTCGATTGTGCCCTTTCCGAACAGACCTACTCTACCGAGCAGTTGCGCCTCCTTACGGCGATTGGATATCAAACCGGACTGGCCATCGAAAACGTGCAGTTGTACGAGTCGGCCATCCAGTCCGAGCGTCTGGCTGCGATTGGCGAGACGGTGGCGTTCCTGTCCCACCACATCAAGAACATACAACAGGCTTTAGGGGCGGGCATCGACGTGGTAGAAATGGGTATCAACTCCGGCAACCTGGGGAAAGCCCGCGATGCATGGCCCATCGTTCAGCGAAACGTGGGGCGGATTAACCGTCTTATCCTGAACATGTTGGCGTTTTCCAAGGACCGTGAGCCTCTGCTGGAGAATGTTGATGTGAACGCGATGCTTCGCGACTGCATGGAATTGACCACCCCAGCGGCCGACGAGCGGGGGATAGCCCTGCTGAGTGATTTGCAGGACCTGCCTGAAATCCTGGCCGACGCCGCCGGACTACGGCAGGGCTTGCTGAACCTCATGACGAATGCTCTGGATGCTGCAGCCGACCAAAGCGGCGTTATTACCGTGAGAAGCCGCTACGATACCATGAACCGCAGCATCCAAGTCCAGGTCATCGACAACGGCGGCGGTATTGAGCCGGACCAACTCGATGATATTTTCACGCCGTTCTTTTCCTCCAAGGGGCAAAAGGGTACTGGGCTAGGTCTGGCGGTGGCTAAAAAGGTTGTTGAAGAACACCAGGGCCGGATTGTCGTTGCTTCACGACCTGGTAAAGGGGCCACATTTACGAT
>JASLZV010000373.1 GCA_030754715.1 Phycisphaerae bacterium | reverse complement strand
TGCGGGAATGGTTCGGCATCGCATCGCCTCGGATTGGGGTAGCCGGGCTGAATCCGCACGCCGGGGAGGGCGGGCAATTCGGCGACGAGGAGAACCGCATCATCACGCCGGCGGTGATCCTGGCCAACGAAGCGGGCATCAACGCCACCGGCCCGCTGCCCGCGGACACCTTGTTCCTTAAGGCGATGGAGGGGCAGTTCGACTGCGTGGTGGCGATGTACCACGACCAGGGGCTGATCCCCGTCAAACTGGTCGGCTGGAAGGAGACGGTGAACCTGACGCTGGGGCTGCCGATCATCCGCACCAGCCCGGACCACGGCACGGCCTTCGACATCGCCGGCAAGGATAAGGCCGACCCGTCCTCGATCAAGGCCGCCATCCGACTGGCCATCGATCTGGCGAACCGGCGAAAGCAGACCGCCAACGCGCAGGCCACGGGCGAGAGCTAAGTTGAACATTGCATGATTTTTTCACGTCTGGCGGCGGATTTCGGGGTTGGCTTTGGTGGACGACCATTCTTTTGCAATCGGCTTGATTGATGGTATCTTGGTATCCAAGGAGATTCCAAGATGGCCGACTACCAACTGGGCGTTATCGGCGGGGGCAACATGGCCGAGGCGCTGCTTCGCGGTGTAATCGGCTCGGTGGTTCTGGCCCGCAACACGATTGTCGTGTCCGACCCGGCAGCCGAGCGGCGAAGGCACCTGTCCAACACGCTGCGGCTGATGTGCGTTCCACAAAACGCCGTCCCGGGCGGATGCCCCCATGTACTGCTTGCAGTCAAGCCGCAGGCCATGCCGGCGGTGCTGGATGAACTTGCCCCGGTCGTGGGGGACGATGCGTTGGTCATCTCGATTGCCGCGGGGATCACGACGCGTTTCGTGGACGAGCGACTCAAAGGGCGCGGGCGGGTTGTCCGCGTGATGCCCAACATGCCGATGCTTGCGGGCGAGGGGATGTCGGCCCTGTGCGTAGGGGCCCGCGCCGGCGACGAAGACCTTCACTGGGCCGAGAGACTCTTTGCCACCGGCGGGCGAACTGTGGTGGTCGATGAGGACATGATGGACGCGGTGACGGCCCTGTCGGGTTCGGGACCGGCCTACCTGCTTTACCTGATCGAGGCGATGATCGCCGCAGGGGTGGCTGAGGGTCTACCCCAGGAGACGGCTGCGGTGTTGGCCACCCAGACGTGCCTGGGGGCCTCGCGCCTCCTGGCGGACAGCGGGGAACGGCCAGAGGTATTGCGGGCACGTGTGACCAGCCCGGGCGGCACGACACAGCGTGCGATCGAGACCATGGACTCCTTCGGTATGAAGGCTTCACTGATTGCGGCCATCCGCGCCGCGGCCGAGCGGAGCAGAGAACTGGGCAAGTAGCGACGGCGAAACAATACCGTTGCAAAGGCCTCCGGCGGTCTTTACAGTAGGACCCGCGGGTGCGGGCCGATGGCCGGCGGCACCGAGGTGCGAACGTTGACGAAAGCGGCGGAGCAGGCGCAGGAGAAGGTGCGGCAGTTCGTAGGCAGCATGACCCGCGAAGAGCGCATGCTGGTGGTGCTGAAGAGCGAATTGTACGAAGGCAGTTGGGACGAGATGACGGGCGATCTGGAAGCACGCCTTGAGGGGCGGCCTTATATTTTCAGGCTCGCCCACCGCATCCGAGACGATTTGGTCCGCATCCGGCGGCTGCGCGACTTTGAGCAGGCCAGCGGGATGGACCTGAGTGAATACGTCGAACTGGAGCCCTCCTGAGGGCGGATAAATGCGCTGTTGCAACAAAGATTCCAAGGAGTGATCCATGCGCGGTTTGGTGAAGTTTCTCGTTGTGTCGGCGGCGTTGTGCGTTGGGGCCGGCTGCCGGCCTGCGAGCCCGACGGTGCCGGTGGTAACGTTCGAGCAGCGGCTGGCCAAGGCAGGTCTACAAGACTTTTGGGACTTCCGGCTACCATTGCACGCCGGC
>JASLZV010000372.1 GCA_030754715.1 Phycisphaerae bacterium | reverse complement strand
GATTCTCTACAAATTGCATTGCATCATCGCTTCATCCAGTTGAATAAAAAAAGCCCGCGGACATCGGACTCCGCGGGCTGGGCAACAAGGATGGCAATGGTAACTGGAAGTGATTCAGGTCACCATGATTCTGCGCGGCTTGACTTCTTCGCGCTTGTCAAGTGTCAGGTGCAGTACGCCGTTGTCGAGGTTGCCCCTGATCTTGTCTTCATCAATTGCGGTCGGCAGGGCGAAGTTTCGGGCCACGCGTGTAAAGTGGCGTTCGGCTAGGTGGGTCTGGCCTTTCTCCTTCTCTTTACTCTTGTGCTCAACTTGGACGCTCAGCACACCGTTTTCGAAGGTCACCGCAATCTCATCCTTCGTGAAGCCCGGCAGTTCGGCATCGATGAAGATGTGGTTCTCATCCTCGTGAACATCCACCGGATACGTACCGGCGGTTACCTCTTCGCCGTCTCCACACCACCTGCTGACGAAGCGACTCAAATCATCGCCCCAAAAGTCCAGCGGACTCAACCAACAACTGCTTGTTCTGCGTCTGGTCGGTAACATGGGATACCTCCTTCCTAAGGTTCGCTTAAGTTTGACCAGCGGGCCCCGATCGGCATCTGCCCAGGGCTTTCTTCTTTGACTCGCTTCTTTATTTACAAGACCCGTGCCAAAACGATATACTGTAAATATAGTGATTACCTATTCTTACAACTACCGTAGGTCGCCACAAAACTGCCATTATGGCAGTTTTGAGCGGTGTGGTTATATTCTCGGTAAAAATGCTCTGCGCCAGACTTTGATCTGTGTCGATGGGTGAACAACAATAGCCAATAGCCGTCATGAACATCCGAGTGGCCATCGTGGGTCCGACCAGCTACACCAGCCTCCACCTGATCGAGATTTTGCTGCGCCACCCCGGGGCGGAGTTGGCCTTCCTTGCTAGCCGTCGCGATCCGGCCCCAAATCTGTTCGAGGAGTTTCCCCAACTTCAGGGCCGACTCGCGAATGATCAGGCGATCTGCCGACCCATCGACACTGCCGCAATAGCCCGCGTATCGGATATCGCCTTCACCTGTGTGCCTCATTCGGTATCGATGCGGATCGTGCCTTCACTCCTTGCCGCCGGCCTACGGGTGATCGACCTGTCGGCCGACTACCGCCTTTTGGAAGCGGCGCTTTACGAGCGGGTTTATGGATGCGCCCACACCGACCGGACGAATCTCCCACGCGCTCGCTACGGTCTGCCCGAGTTGTTTCGCGATCAACTCCGTGAAGCGGAACTGATCGCCAATCCGGGCTGCTATCCCACCGCCGCAGCCCTCGGCATCGAACCGCTGCTGTCGCGGAGGCTGGTGCACACAGAGGGTATTATCATCAATGCCGCCTCCGGCGTAACCGGGGCCGGGCGGTCGCCAAAGGCAGGCACGCACTTCCCGGAACACAACGAATCGTTCTACGCTTACGGATCGATCGGCGGCCATCGGCACCAACCCGAGATTGAACAGACGCTGTCGCGGGTAGCGGGTGCCGAGGCGAATGTCCTTTTCGTGCCCCATCTGCTGCCCCTGGACTTCGGGATTCTGGAGACAATCTACCTCGATCCGGCCCGCCCGAACATTGGGCAACCGGAACTTTCCGAGGCGATCCACGATGCCTGGGACAACGAGCCGTTCGTTCGTGTGCGTACCGATCCGCCCAATATTAAACACGTACGGGGCACGAATTTCTGCGACGTGGCGGTGCGATGCGTGGATACTGCCGTCGGACCAAAAATCGTCGTGTTTAGTGCCATCGACAATATGATCAAGGGCGCCAGCGGCCAAGCAGTGCAGAACATGAACCTCATGTTCGGCCTTGATGAAACGACAGGGCTAATGTAGCGCCGATGAACAACGTGGGTTGCCTAATCATAAGAACCCACCCAATACACAAAAAGAGGATTTGACGGGTTCCGCCCGTAGCCAAGAGCGTCGTTTTGACTGCGCC
>JASLZV010000371.1:1118-1990 GCA_030754715.1 Phycisphaerae bacterium | reverse complement strand
CAGATACTGTTTCCAGCCATTTGCGCCACCATGTCTTCTTTTTTGCCAACTTTGCCTTCTTTTTTACCTTTGTCTTAGCCATATCAATACCCCGTTGTGGTACACATACCAAAACTCATATTCGACTCCAGCATACGCTCATATTCCTGTTCTTCCAACTGTTTGTCCGTATCTGCCTGTAATTCCTCGGCAATCAGGTCACCCAGCCATGCAGCCGCATCGACCTGATCCATGTAAGGCCATTTCGGAAAGTGTACCAGTTCTTCTTCAAAATCTGCATACCACGACCCTTCCTTGTCGAATTTGACGTTACCGGCTCTCATCCGGTACTGGAACGCACGAGAACGTGCTTCCTTGTCTTTCAGCGGAGGTTTGGAGTCGAAGTTGAAAAACACCTGCCGTCGTACCATTTCTGCCTCAAGCACAGGGCGCATTGTACGCTCGATCTGCTCGGACTCAAACCGCATGAGATCGAAGTCATACCGTTCGTATAGATTGAAGCATTCTTCCACAATTTCAAGGGAATCCCACCGATCCCTGCGAACATCAATGATGTGGAGATATTTTTCATGGTCAACCCCTCCTATGACAAAGCAGGTATAGGCACTTCTTGTTTTCTGGCTGATGGCAAGGTCAACACCGACATAGAAAACCTTGCGGGTTTCCCTGTCGCCTTCAGTCATGGGCAAGAAGTCATCACGCCGGAAATATGCCGTATTCTGATCAACCGGGTTATTCAGGTATTCCTGACCATATACATCGAGCAAGCCAATCTGTGCAAAGTCAGCACGTATGCGTTTCAAATCCTTTTCGCCAAACTGTTCGGGCCAGAGGATTTCCGAATAGGATTCATCATGGGCGCGATATAAAAT
>JASLZV010000371.1:0-979 GCA_030754715.1 Phycisphaerae bacterium | reverse complement strand
CCCGCCCGAACGATTGGTTTCAAGGCTCCATAAAACCACCGGATGAACCGATCTCGACGCTCCTCGTTCAGGACAATCTCGTCATCTTCAAGATCGTCGCAAAGCACGGTATCCGGTCGTTTGCGCTCCCACTTCAGACCGCGCATACGCTGATTGGAACCCTTGCAGATTACCCTGAATTTATGCCCGTCATGGTAGCGTACTACAATCTCTGTATCCCGATCCCGAAGGAATTTATACGGGCCAAACTCCGACATCAGTAACTCGTTCTCCTGAAGTTCTACTTTAATGTCATTCAGGAATTCGGTTGCAAGTGATTCATTTGACGATAGAATCATCAGATGTTGGGATTCACGAAACAACAACAGACCGAGTGCATATGCGAAAGTCAGTGCGGTAGACTTTGCGTGGTTGCGTGGCGCGGCGATGGCGACCTGTGGATGGTCGCTACAGCAGTAACTCCACATCTCCATATGCAACTGCGGGACGGGCTTAGGTTCATCATACCGGGCAGCAAGACAGGAAACAGTCAGACCAAGCAATCTCTCGGGGGTTAGTCCTGTTTCTGGCTTAGTCGAGTCCGTTATAGTATTCGGTGATTCCATCACATGACCTGGCCGTCAGGATTTCATTACGCATTTCCTGTCTGGGGAAGCAGGATAAATGCACCCACTTATCAAATTCATTGATCATCTGGTCGAACTGAATATCAGAGGCTTCAACGGCTTTGCACACTTCCATTGGGGACATACCTGCCACCACAAAGTCACAGGCCTGACCCTTCATGTGCTGACTAGTCTCCGATCCTCCGATTAACTTGTTCAGCCATTCCGGGCGCAAGCCTGAAGTTATGATGACGGGCAAGCCCACCAGTTCGCGTACCGGCTGCATGAGTCCACTCACCAGGTGGACAAGATAATTCTTCTGGTTCGTGGTTGGAACGAGTTCCCGCCCCATCCGGGCAGCAGTCTGCGAGATA
>JASLZV010000370.1 GCA_030754715.1 Phycisphaerae bacterium | reverse complement strand
AATCTTGCGCCCCTCCACCCAGATCTTGGCACTGTAATCCACGTGATCCAAGGCAATCCGGTATCCGCGGCCTTTCTTCAGCGGCGCAATGCGGACCTGCCGCCATTTCTTCCAACCTGCCGCTGCCCCTTCGCGCCGCCGGCCAAACAGCGTGACCGTCCCATCGCTGTCGAACCGGGCCTTGACGCAGTAGTGCATGGCCTCCAGGATCAGTGAGACGCTCGCATCGTCGTCCAGCGGCCTAAGAACCGCCGAGAGCCTCAGGTCGCCGCATAGGTCCACCTCCGGATCGATGTGGAGACTTTCCAGGCTGTGGTTGTCGTGGCCGTATTTGTCGTAGCCGTACCGGGGCACAAATGCCTCCCGCACGGATTCCCTTTCGGCCTCGGCGCTGGTGCGGTCGAACGCCTCGCTACGTGGATACTCGTAAGGATTGACGGCCTTGCGCAGGCCCTTGAACCTCAGGTATTGTACTTGGCCGCCACTGAACGCGAAGGTTCGCCCTTTGGCTGCGGTTGTGTTCCACGCAGACTGGCCCGTCTGGGGTACCCACCGCCGAGGCTTTTCGATGCCTTGGTCAGCTAGCATTTCCAGGTTCGGGCGATAGTCGTTATCGCAGATGGTCTGCCACATCGCCTTCTGTGCGCGGTCGGGCTTGCGCCGCACACGCCACTTGCTCCGGCCGTAGGGAATCACAAACACATCACCGTGCACGATTTCAATGGTCTCACCGGGCAGGCCTATGAGGCGTTTGATATAGTTGTTGCTGTTGCTCTGGGGGTTTCGAAAGACGATTACGTCCCAAGGCTTCGGCTCGATGAATCGGTAGAGGTATTTCAGCACCAGAACGCGGTCGCCGCTATTGACGTAGGATTTCTGGCGGAGGCGATGTTCGGCCCCACATGACGGACAGTACGCACCGACGGCAGGGAGGGACAGTTCGCCGCGCTGCGGCGAACCGCGTTTGTGCGAGCCGTAGGAGTACCTGTATCCGCAGACCAGGCAGCGAAGGTCGTAATGCTCGCCCATCAGACGCGGAGCCATCGAGCCGGTGGGGATCACAAACGCCTCCAGTATGAACGTCCGAAGCACGAATGCTAGCACGATAGCCACCCACACGCTCTCAACGGTGTCGCGAATGGTCATCAGTTCATGGTGTTTTCTGGATGCAGCCGAAACCATGATATCACGATATCCGCAGCGCCCTTCCAGGCCAAGAGTTTACTGAGTTTTTCCGGTGGCCACGGGTGTGGCGATCTTCCACGGCGGCAGCCCAAGCGTCCGGACCTGACTCCGCGGGCGTCTTCGGCCGAGCGTAGAATTGTCTTTTGCCCCTTGCATCCGTTGGCCTGGTTGCGTATAAACTTCGGCAATAAGGACAGGCAAATTGAGTCGGACAAGGAAGGTAGGCCATGAAGATTATCGTACAGACGGCCGCTCTGCATGAAGCAATGAACTTGGTTGGCAGCATTGTCGCCACCCGTACTCCGAAGCCGATTCTCCAGTGTGTCAAGTTGATAGCGGCTGGCAATACGCTGACGCTGTTGGCCACCGACCTGGAGGCTGGGGTGCGGTACCAGATTACCGCCGTACAGATCGAGGAACCAGGCGAGGCGCTGCTCCCGGCTGACCGGTTGACCGGAATCGTCCGAGAGTGTAACCAGGAAAACCTGACTATAGAAACCGAAAAGGAAATCTGTCACATCCGCGGCGCGGGCAGCCACTTCAAGATCTTCGGCTACGACCCGGCCGAATACCCCGCCGTGGCCGAATTTGGTGACAAGGCGGACTTCCAGGTACCAGCGGCCGACCTGAGCCGCATGATCGGAAAGACTATCTTCGCCACCGCCAAGGCCCACAGTCACTACGCCATATCCGGCGTGCTGTGGGAGGCAGAGGGGAAAAAACTGCAACTGGTTGCCACCGATGGGCACCGCCTGGCAATGGTTAAGGGCACGCTGAGCAAGGCCGCCACCGGCGAGGTTGTTGCCATTGTG
>JASLZV010000036.1 GCA_030754715.1 Phycisphaerae bacterium | reverse complement strand
GGATGTAATCGTCGGTGAAGTATTTCACCGGCATCATTTCACTCAGTCCCAGCGTCACCGGCACCTGGTCGGGCACGCCGCCTTCCATGGCCGCGGTTATTCTTTCCTTCGAATTCATGGGCGTCTCAATTAGCTAAACGCAGAGGGCAACCGCCGCAGGCGGCGGACGAGAAACGCAGCCGCCGGCCTTATGTACCCAGCCCCGCGCACGACGTCAACCAAGTATCTCCGCGCCTTCGATGCGGCCTGTGCGACCCAGTGAACTGCCTTGCTGTCACGTCCCAGAGGGGTAGAGTCAGCAGGGATCGGGGAACCCGGAGTCGAAAGGCGCAGGGGCCGGGGAACCCTTGGCGAAACGCGTGTCCCTTGACCCGGCCGCCGCGCTGCGCTACCATGGCCGGGCCATGAGGATTCTATCGGGCATACAACCGTCGGGGCGGCTGCACCTGGGCAACTATTTCGGCGCAATCCGGCAGTACCTGGCCCTGCAGGAACAGGGGAACCAGTGCTTCTACTTCATCGCCAACTATCACGCGCTGACCGGCATATCCGACAGGGCGGCCATGGAAGAGATAACGCTGCACGTGGCAGCGGGATACCTGGCAATGGGAATCGACCCTGACCGCAGCGTGTTCTTCCTGCAATCGGACGTGCCGCAGGTAACCGAGTTGTGCTGGATACTCAACTGCTATTGCCCTGTGAGCCTGATGGAAAAGGCCACCAGTTACAAGGACAAGATCGCCAGGGGCCTGCCGGCCAATATGGGCCTGTTTGACTACCCGGTCCTTCAGGCAGCCGACATCGTGATCTACGACGCCGACCTGGTGCCGGTGGGCCGGGACCAGAAGCAGCACGTGGAGATGGCGCGAGACCTGGTCGGCAAGTTCAACAGGGCGGTCGGCAAGGACGTGCTGGTGCTGCCTGAGGCGCACATCGTGCCGGAAGTGGCTGTCGTTCCCGGGCTGGACGGGCAGAAGATGTCCAAGAGTTACGACAACACCATAGAGATCTTTGCAACGTCCAAGCAGACCAAGAAGCGATGCGCGGCAATCGTGACCGACTCCACTGCTCTGGAAGAGCCCAAAGACCCCGACAAATGCAACGTGATGTCGCTGCTGAAACTTCTGGCCTCGCCGGAGGAGGCCGACGAGATTGCCTCCAAGTACCGCGCCGGCGAATACGGATACGGCCATGCCAAGGCCCGCCTGGCTGAGTTGACCAACGAGAAATTCGCCGCAGCTCGCGATCGCTACGCAGAACTGATAAAGCGCGGCGACACCGTGCGAGACATGCTGGCTACCGGCGGGCGCAAGGCCCGCGAAGTGGCCGAGGCCACCATGCGGCGCGTCCGCGAGGCGTGCGGAATCATGACCAGCAGGTGAGGTACTCACCGCGGGCAAACACGGAGAGGCGCCCAACCGGCGGCGGCGGAATATCGAACCGGGCGGCAAGATGAGCGAATACCACGTCAACCTGGACGTCTATAACGGCCCGCTGGACCTGCTGCTGTACCTGATCCGGCGGGAAGAGGTGGACATCCACAACATCCCCATCGCCACCATCACCGAGCAGTACGTCCAGTACGTGGAGATGATCAAGGAACTGGACCCGAATCTAGCCGGCGAGTTTCTGGTGCTGGCAGCCACGCTGATAGAGATTAAGACGCGGATGCTTCTGCCGACTCCCGAAGCAGGCCAGGACGAGGGCGAAGGTGTAGAGATCGATCCGCGGGCCGAGTTGGTGCGGCAGTTGCTGGAATACAAATCTTTCAAGGACGCCGCCGAAGACCTGCGGGACCTGGGCCGACAGCAGGCGTTGAAGTTCCCCCGCCTCCCGGCGAAGTTAGAGGGCGGCGACGAGCGTCAACTGGACCTCCAAGACGTACAGGTGTGGCACCTGTTCGACGCCTTCTCCAAAGTGACGGAGTCCATCGGCCGGCGCATCACCCAACACGAGGTGATCTACGACGACACCCCGGTTGAACTGCACGCGGACGACATCGTTGACCAACTGGGCCGCGAGGGGTCGATGACGTTCGGGGGGATTTTCGAGGGCAGGACAGTCCGCAGCGAGATCGTCGGGCTGTTCCTGGCCCTGCTGGAATTGATCCGGCAGAAGAAAATATTCGTCAGCCAGGAGGGAAACTTCGGCGAAATCTACGTCCACTTGAACCCCAACCCGCCATCGGAAGAGGAAGAGGAACTGGAGGGACTCTCAGACCCGCAAGACCGACAAGGCGGCGCGGGCTCCTAGAGCAGCCAACTCGTTTGGGCGACCGGCAAGGCCGCACAAGCGAGATTCCGCAGGCATATCTGTAATGATACGCGGAGGATAGCTCGCGCGGCCATCGCAGCCGGCGGCAAAAGCTCCCTCCGGTCGCGAAAAGTCACGAAATACGCGGGCCAGAGCATCAGCCACCGCGATCCGGGCTGAACGAGGGCACGGCAGAGGTCGCGCGGCACAGTTGACCCGGCTGGAACTCCGACAGGTCGCCCCCGACCACCTCGGCTATGCTGTACAGTTCGTTTGCCTGCACCACCTTCACCCAGCCGACGATTCTGCCCCGGCTGTAGCCGAGTACGTCGTCGCTTTCCGGATCCACTATAGCCTGACCCTTCTGGCGAATCTCATAGAACATGCCGGGCTTGATTTTGCGGTTTTGTCCGCCGTTGAGGACAACAGTGCCGTCGTTCTGTAGAGTGGCCACCTTTGGGGTCCATCTGCGGTTTGCGATTGCATCCGTAATTTGCTCGACGGCCTCGTCGATAACGGACGCCGTGGCCCGCCCCAGCGGCGTGCGGCGAAACATGTTTCCGCCCATCGCCATGTTCTGATAGCCCAGTTCGATGGTGATATCGCCGGCCTTCACCGATTTCGACAGCCGCGAGGAAGTCACAATCTCACCAGACTCCACGTCGATCACCTGGACAGTCATGCTCATGATCGCCCGCTGGCTGCCACTGAACCAACGGACGACGTCAAGGATGTCACTGAAGGCCCAGCCGCCCGAGACGTGCCCGAAGTCGGTGATTGTACCTTTTATCAGGTATTGGACGTTTTTCAGGTGTCCCTGTTTGGCCCGTCCCTGCTGGCGGGTGGACCCGCCGTGTTGAAACCGCAACTCCCGCTTGACCGCGTCGATGTCCAGCCGCTCAATGATCCGATAACGATTCGTCTCCACCAAGCCGGCGGATAGCATCTCCTTCATCCCGTCGCCGAGGTCCCATCCCAGCGGGAACGGGGCGCGGTTCTCGAACTTGAACACAGCGACGGACGGCTTGACGTAGTCAGCCGGGTCGCTGCGAAAAAAGACGCCGCAGCCGCCGCACGCCGCAGCCGCCACCAGGAACATCGCCGATACCAATGGTCGTTTCATGGCAAGGTCTCCGCATAATTGCTCTTTATCGTCACTTATCGTCGAGGCGGGGCGAAAAAGTTTACCCCCGTTAGAGCAGTAACTTGCCGGGCCTTCGGGCCCGCAGAGCGAAACGAACGAAAGACTATTTCGCCGCCGGCTGGGCGGCTGGCTGCGTAACGGGCGCCGTGGCGGGCTTTGGGGCCGCGGGCGTATACGGTTTGACATCCAATCCCAGGATGTGGGGTGTGGTCTTCTGGTAGGGCCTCGTACCGGCCACCCGGCCGCGGGTAATGTCGCCGGCGGCGGGAATCTCAAACACCACGGGGGCGGCCTTGCCTTCACCGTTCACATACACGCTGAGTTTAGGGTAATACTCAACGTGAATCTTCCGCCACTGCTGGGGCGAGGTCTTGGCGCGACGGAGTAGACGTTCCTGGTTGGCCAGCCGCTGCCACCCCCCGAACTGGTTCAGGAAGTACCACAGTTCCACCCGCCAGATTATCCTTCCGCCGGACTGGTGAAACTTCCGGGTCCGCATGAGTTCCACCAGCATGGTGGCCCGGAGGCCGTGCCCACGGATGTACAGAATGCGGCGAATTTCCATGAAGTCTTTCATGTCCCGCACGAACTTTTGGAGTTCTCGAACGTCATCCATGGAAAACCTGTCACTTCGCCGGGGCGGCAGGTTCAGTTGCTTGCGGCGAACCTCAGCCAGTCGCAGCAAGCGCGCATCGGCGAACTCCAGATCGATCCCCTCCACTTCCCGTCCGCCGACAAGTGTGACGCACAGGTCGTAGATGGCGTCTCCGGGCAGGTTCTCAAAGGCGAACCGCCCTGTCGCGGGATCCAGCGAGGCTGGCTTGTAGATTCGGCCGGTGACGCGCGAAACGGCCCGCGGCCGGATGACGCCACCCGGCGCGGTAACCCTGCCGGTGATCCTCCCGACCTTGGGGGGGCGGACCGGCAGGGGATCCTCGACGAGTCTGACCGCCGCCAAACCCGTCCCCGCTACGGCTGCAAACAAAACGGTGGCTGCAATTAGCTTCACGGATGCGCCCTTACATCAGGTCTTCCCGGCCGGTCGGCTCGCCGGGGAGCTTTCCGCCAGCCGCGTCGTTACTCGGTCCC
Source organism: Phycisphaerae bacterium (assembly GCA_030754715.1). Lineage (GTDB taxonomy): Bacteria > Planctomycetota > Phycisphaerae > SM23-33 > SM23-33 > JASLZV01. The sequence goes on along the minus strand of JASLZV010000036.1, from coordinate 5,674 downwards.
GGGCCAGTTCGCCGGCGTTGTTGACCTTGCCGACGGTGATAATCGCGTACACGCCGAGGTGTGAACCGATGATCAGCGGCTGATCTTCATAGTCGCTGATGACGCCGATGCCGCTCAGGCTCCTGACATCATCCTCGAACTTGGAGCGGAATTGGGAATTCTCGATGTTGTGGATGAATCGCGTGAATCCGCCGTCGTCCAGCGTAGCCATCCCACCGCGCCGGGTGCCCAGATGAGAATAATAGTCGGTTCCGTAAAACAGATCCATAACACAGTCGTCGTGGGAAACCACGCCAAAAAAGCCGCCCATAAGTCTATTCCTTCATTCCAAAAGCCGATAACGTCCGGCAGGCCGCTCGCCCGCACCGGTCATTCATACGTTCGCCCACCGCGCCTGTCCGCGAGGTTGCGCCTGGCGGCGCGAATCAGCCCGTTGCCGTGGGGGGTGGGATACTTCCCGGTAACACACCCGGTGCAGAGGGACTGTCGGGAGATTTCCAGGCACGGGGGGAGATCCTTCACTGAGAGGTACCTCAGGCTGTCCACGCCGAGTGTTTGGGCCATCTTCGCCTGTGTCCTTTTGTCTGGGATTCCCTTGTAGCCGCGTGGAACGAACTCCGTCGCAAACAGTTCTCCCAGCGTGGACATGTCGATGCCGTAAAAGCATGGCGCGACAATCGGCGGACAGGCGACGCGCACGTGAACTTCCTTCGCACCCCCGCGCCGGCGCAGCTGCTTGACAAGCGCCCTGAGCGTGGTGGAACGCACAATCGAATCTTCAATCAGGAATATCCGCCTGCCGACCAGCACCGACCGCAGCGGGGTATATTTGCTTCTGGCCGCCGCCCCGCGCGTGCTGCCCGGCTGGATGAATGTCCGTCCGACGTAGCGGTTTCGGATAAGCCCCTCCACACACGGGATGCCCGTGCGGTAGGCAAATGCGTCGGCGGCGGCCTTGGCGGTATCGGGCACGGGAACCACGATGCAGTTGTCGTCAATGGGCTGATCTTCCAGGTCGCCCAGGCGGCGGCCAGCGTTAGCGCGGGCTACATACACGTCCGACCCGTCCATGCTGCTGCCCACATTGGAGAAATAGACCCACTCGAAGAAACAATGGGCTGGCCTGCGCGGTCGGGCAAACGGCTCTATGCGCATGGAGCCGTCGTCGACGAGGATCATGTGCCCCGGCGAAAGCGACCGGATATCGGAAAACCCCATATTCTCCAGGGCCACCGACTCGCTGGCAGCCGCAAAGAGCCTGCCCTGGCGAGCCCAACTCAATGGCCGAAAACCCAGCGGGTCTCGCGCGATCAACATCCGCCCCATCGCGTCGAGGAACACGATGTTGTACGCCCCGTCGAACATTCGCCCCAGAGAGGCCATCACCTTTTGCAGGTCGGCGGGCTTGTCTCCCCGGAGGCGATAGGCCAGCGAGTGCATGACAATCTCGGTGTCGGTATGTAGCGTGAAGTGATAGTGCCGTCTCGCCAGCAATTGGTCTCGCAGTTGGGTATAGTTGGCCAGATTACCGTTGAAGGCGAACGAGAACCACTTCCAGAGGCGTCCGTGGTGACGCTCGAACGGCTGGGCGTAGCGGCTGTCGTCGAGCCCGCAGGTGGCGTAACGCGTATGCCCGATGGCCGCTCGGCCGGAATACTCCCTCAGGATCGCGGTGGACTTGCCCGGATGTGACATGCAAAACGCCTCGATGACCGTGCCGACCTCCTTGTAGGTATCAAGGATTTGATCGCGGCCGGGATTGAAGGTACTCATTCCGGCCGCCAGTTGCCCGCGATTCTGCAAGTCCAACAGCATCGACGGCATCAAGGTCGCCACATTGCCGTTTGTAACCCGCCTGCTTGCACTGCCGACTTTGTCGGCAGACTTATCCATCCAATACAACGCCGCCACACCACACTCATGGTGAAGGTCTTCACTCATCACGCGCATTTCCACCGACAACAGGTGAGAACCACTCCCAAGACTGAAGCATAGCGACCCCCGCCTGGAAACTCAACAAAATCGACATGGCGGCCAGGCCGCAACCGCCAGGAATGGGAAGACCTGTAGCAACTGTCGACACGTGTGCGGCGGCGGCCCGCCGCGCGTGTGCATAATCCCCCCAAAAGACCTCGCGGCGCCCTACCTGATCCTGTACACCTGTCCACGGAGCTTGATCAGCAGTTCCTCACCCGCCTGCTGGGTGGCAAGGACCTGATTTTCGCCGGCTGTGTTCAGCCGCGCCAGGCGGAAATACTCCTGGCTGTAGCGGTCGATTGTCTCGATGTCGGCGGCGTCCTTGGCGAGGTCCACTTCGGCGACCTCGGGCGTCCGCCACAACCTGCCGCGGCGATACAGCGTTCGGGCACCCACCTGTCGGACATTGGCAATGGTGCGGGTCTTGTCCGCTTCGTAATCGCCCACGTCCACGTGCCCGATGAGATTAGCCTCGCCGGCAGGGCCCACAGGTTGTGCGGCAATCGTAGCGAGGTTAAGTTTCTGGCGGTTAGCGGCCGCCACCTGGCCATCGGCGCCGGCAATGTTCCTCTCCAGCAAAGCCGCCTTCTCCACCGCGCGGACTCGCAGCCCATAGGCGTCGTCCAGACGCACCGTCTCGTCCGCAAGGAAACTTGTGTACGGCGTCATGATCCCGTGTTTCATGCTGAGGCGGACCAATTCATCGACTACCTCCTTGCTCTGGCCGTTGAGTTGAATCTGATCCAGCAGGAACCCCACCCGCCGGACGGCCCAGAGTTCTTCAACGAATTGATATCGCATATCCTTACCGGGCCGGCGAAATTTGACCGCGTACTCAAATGCCCGCTTCTTGCCCTGGTACATCCCGGCAATGATCAACTGCGTTTGATTGCAGCCCGCTTCGCGCGTCGGCAATTTCCGGGCGTCCTGGTGATCGTACCGCCCCACCGAGACGATCTGGTCGCCATCGAACAGGTCCCCCAACTCTCTGGGATATGTTTCCACCAGGCGCACCCCGGCCACCTTGAGTTGCAGTTCCGTCATCACCGGGTTCTTGATCTTGTTGTAAAGCGAAGCAGCCTTGGCCTCCACCGGCTCGGTTTCCTTGACATAATCGCTCCGGCCGTGGTTTTGGCCGACCAGTTTGTCCAGCAGGCGGACGTTGACGTCGTAGCCCACCCCCAGGGCAAACAGCCTAGCGCCGCAGGTGTTGGCCCTGCTCGTGTCGGCCAGAATGTCCGCCTCCTTGATGTTGCCCGCCGTGGGCAGGCCGTCAGTCAGGAAGATGAGATATCCCGGCCGCGGACTTCCGCCGGTCTGGCCGGCCGCCAGCGTTTTCATGGCCACTTGCAGCGCCTCGTGAATGTTCGTGCCGGCGGCGGCCTCAATGCCGTCCACCCACTCTGCCGCCTTGACAAGGTTATGCTTGTCGGCGGCCACGAGAGTTTCAAAAAACGGCTCGACCGAATCGTTGTAGACGATGAGGTTGAAGCGGTCGCCCGCGTTGAGGTTCTTCAGGATGAAGTTGAGGGCCTCCTTCGCCTGTACAATTCGCTTTCCGCTCATCGAGCCGCTGCGGTCCAGCACCACCGCCACGTCCTTTGCGACCACCACCTTTCCCGCCGAGCGGGGGTTGGGGCTGACAAGCAGCATGAAGTAGCCATTCTGGTCCGCCCGCCCCTGATAGGTCAGCAGGGTCGCGCCGACCTTCTCGTCGGCGGCCCTGTAGTACACCACCAGGTCACGGTTGGGCAGAGCGTTCTTTTGAGCGTAACGGGCAATAAGATGCCGCGGGCCCCTGCGGCTGACCGTGATCTGGTGGGTGGGCGAATACACCGAGGTGATATCGCACCTGGCCCTGATGTCCACTCGCACCTCAACGTCCTCGATGGGCCTGACTGAGAACTTTCCCGTATTGAGGGGGTACCACACCTCCACCAGGTCGCGGTCCTTCCTGCAGACGCTGCGGTAGTTGACCACGACCCGCACGGGCTTGCCCGGTTCCAGCGGGAAGGCCCGCGTGCGATAGAGGCCGAAGCCGGCATACTCCAGCAGGGCCGGGTCCTTCTTGCGCCGCACGATGTCCTCATAGACCTTACGGGCCTCGTCGGCCTTCAAGAGCCGTGCAGTGTATTCCTTGCCCCCGACTATCAGCGTCATGGCGTCAAGGGCCGCTTCGGGAGGCACGGGGAACAGGTATTCCACTTCGATCATTCCCTTGCCGGTATTGACGAACGCCTGATCGATCGACACGGAGGCCACCTGATCTCGCACCGTAACGCTGACGCGATGATACTTGACCGCCCAGTGCCCACGAACGCTAATCTCCGGGCGGACCGGAACGACAAACCCGTCGGCCCGGACCGGGGGGACAAAGATCCCGAAAACCGTCAATGCCGCCATCGCCGGCGCCAAAAACCTGTGTGTATGTTTCATGATCGTTTCTCCCATCCGCTCGTTATCGAACACCACTGCATTGGACGCCCGGACGGCGACGGCGGTTCCCGAAAACACCATCGAAAACACAAAACAAGATGGAGAATTAAGAATCGGACGCCCAAGGAACGGCGCAAAGCAGAATTGGGAATCTGTTTCCCCCGCTACCTTCACGCGATCAGCGGTCAGAGAAGACTCCCCCGCGGCGTCAGTCTCTCTGGAATCCCTGCGCCCCGACGAGTTTGACGAAGCGAACGCCGCAGACTTGCCGGCGGCTGATCTTCTCGCCGTTCTTTTCCAGGACCAGAACCATCTGTGTCGCCGGCCCGCCCACAGGCGCGACAATCCGTCCGCCGTCGGCGAGTTGTTCAATCCAAGCCGGAGGAACATCCGGAGCGGCCGCTCCGCAGATGATACAGTCGAACGGTGCCTCCTCGGGCCAACCCAGGCTGCCGTCACGCGTGGCGAACGTAACGTTGTTCACCCCCATCACCGCCAGAGTCTCCTCGGCCCGCCCGGTAAGTTCCGGAATCCGCTCCGCGGCGTATACCCAGCACACCAGTCTGGCGAGCACCGCTGTCTGATAACCGCTGCCGGCGCCCACGTCCAGCACGCGGCAGTCGCCATCGCAGCGTAATTGCTCCACCATCAGCGCAACGACGTACGGTTGGGAAATGGTCTGGCCGAAACCGATAGGCAAAGGACTGTCGGCATAAGCCTGCGCTTGCCGGTCGGGCGGGACAAACAGTTCGCGCGGGACCTCGCCCATCGCAGCCAGTACACCCGGGTTCTTGATCCGGCGCAATCGCAACTGCGTTTCCACCATTTGCCGCCGAACCGGAAGATAGTCTTTCTCCCAAGACATTACGCGCTTATTATATGAACTCGAGACCCTTACTGGGAACGTGGAATGGGAAAAATGGCCCCACACCGGATTGTGACGCTATTGACGGATTTCGGCACCCGCGACCCATACGTGGCGGCTATGAAGGGCGCGATCCTGCAAACCTGCCCCCAGGCACACATGGTGGACCTCTGCCACGACGTTCCGCCCCACAACATTCTTGCCGGGGCCTTCACGCTTGCCCATGCCGTCCCGTATTTTCCGCCTGGAACACTCCACGTGGTGGTAGTCGATCCCGGCGTGGGAACCGAGCGGAACATTCTGGCTGCACGCTTCGGCAAACATACCTTCCTGTTCCCCGACAACGGCGTTATCAGCCTCGTAGCCGAGGTTCTACCCCTGAGGTCCCTGCACACT
>JASLZV010000369.1 GCA_030754715.1 Phycisphaerae bacterium | reverse complement strand
CACACGATCGCCTGTAAATCGGCCGCGTGAACCAGCGGGACTCTCCGCTGGATGACTTGCAGAAACTGGTGGTCAAACGGATCAATGTTCCCCACGAGTGATTACGGTTGAAGCGGCACGGCTTCACGAGTCCCACATCTCGGCGTCCTGTCTCAGTGCCTTCGGCGCCGAAAGGATTTCGCGCATGATGATGGCCTTTCGCGCCTCCCCCGGCCTCAGGAGGCTTATCCCCACGCCAGCCACGAACGTCGGGGCGGCCTGGGCTGCATCGGCGGCAGTCGGTCTGATGCTTTGCAGGCGAGACTCGCGGGCGGCTGCCTCGGCCTCTGGAGGGCCCAGACTACCCAATCGCCGCCTGCGCTGTGCCTCCAGTTTACCGCGCCGCTGTTTCTGTAAGTGCATTTCCTGCCGCACGCGTACGACCTCTTCCGTGTCCATCCCCAAAGGCGGGGCGGCCTCGCGGCCGACCTGCGGCGCGGGGGGGACCAACGCCGCAGGCTGTGCCATGGTCCCAACCGGACGCTGCCGGGGCGCTGTGGCCCGGGGCTTCTGCCCGGCCTCCCGCGCCCGGCGTTCCTGCTGTTTGTCTTTGACCTTCTTCTGGATCACCCCGCCGATAGCGCTGAGCGCAAGGACTACCAGAATCACCACGAACTCGATGACGTCGATATCCCCTTCAGCCAGAATGTACTGACAGATGATCATTGGACCTTACTTTTTCTGTTCGCCGCCCGGCGAGGCTTCCTGCCCGCCGATGGAGTCGCGCATCTTCGTGTCGGCCTGGATGTTCCGCAGGCGGTAGTAGTCCATCACGCCAAGCCGCCCGCTGCGGAACGCCTCGGCGATAGCCAGCGGGATTTCCGCTTCGGCTAGCACCACCTTCGCGCGGTTCTCGCGCACCAGGGCGGCCATCTCCTGCTCTCGGGCCATCGCCATCGCGCGGCGCTTTTCCGCCTCGGCCTGGAAGCGGCGCTTGTCGGCTTCGGCCTGGTCGGCCTGTAACTTCGCCCCGATGTTCTCGCCGACGTCCACGTCCGCAATGTCGATCGAGAGAATCTCAAAGGCCGTGCCGGCGTCCAGCCCCTTCTCCAGCACTCGCTTGGAGATCTGGTCGGGGTTCTCCAGCACTTCCTTGTAGGTCTCCGCCGAGCCGATTGTCGTCACGATGCCCTCGCCCACGCGGGCGATGATGGTTTCCTCGCCGGCCCCACCGACCAGGCGGTTGATGTTGGCCCGCACGGTCACGCGCCCCTTGGCCTTCACCTGGATGCCGTCCTTGGCCACCGCGTCGATAGTCATCTTGCCCGACTCGGGGTTGGGGCAGTCGATGACCTTGGGGTTCACCGATGTCTGCACCGCCTCGAGGATGTTGCGCCCGGCCAGGTCTATCGCCGTGGCCACCTTCCAGCTCAGGTCGATGTTGGCGCGGTTGGCGGCAATCAGGGCGCGGACCACGTTTGTCGGACTCCCGCCGGCCAGGAGGTGGCTTTCCAGTTGTTCAGTAGCGAGGTCCAGTCCCGCACGCACGGACTGAATGCGCGCGATGACGATCGTGGCCGGATACACCTTCCGAAGGCGCATGCCTATCAATTCGAACATGCCCACGCCCGCGTGGGCCGCTATCGCCTGCAGCCACAACCCGAACAACGGACCGAATAACCCCAAAAACACCAGGAACATCAGTATCAGCAGGCCCACGACCACGTACGCCATCGGGCTGAGTTCCGCCAACAATGTCGCTGCCGTCATTTGTCTATCCTTTCACGCAAGATTGTGTGAAACGTTCGAGTAACTTCCAACATATATATCGCGCGGAGGCAAACATGAAAAGCCCGCAGCCGCCTTGTCACTTCACCGCACGGACAATCACGTTCATCGAATCGGCGCCGACCACCTTGACGGGTGTGCCCCTCTTGATGATGCCCGACTCGGACTGGGCCATCACCCGTTTCCCGTCGATCCGCACCGCACCACCCGGGCGCAGCAGTGTCTCGGCCGTCCCCGTCTTGCCCACCAACGATTCATG
>JASLZV010000368.1 GCA_030754715.1 Phycisphaerae bacterium | reverse complement strand
TGCTGGCTACCGATAACCCCGCCGCCATCCGGGCGATGATCGTCCAAGGCAGTGATACCGCATTTTCCGCCGCCCTGGTGGGTCTGAGCGACCGGCTGAAGACGCTGATGAAGGCCGGGGACTATGCGCCGGCAATCCTGCTGGGGGGGCGCACCCTGGACAACCTGGCCCATCGCCTCACCGTGGCCCAGCGCGAAGGATTTCAGAAACTCGTTGCCGAGGCAAAGACAAAGCAACAGGCGGCCGACCGGCAGCGCGTTTCGCAGTTGGTGGCCCAACTGACGGCTAGGGACAAGGCAGTCCGCGACAAGGCGGCCGCAGAAATCCAGACAATGGGCCCCCGCGCCGTCGTAGGGCTTCTTGATGCACTCAGGACGACACTTGAGGGCCAACAGCCCAAGGCTGAGGTTGAACAGGCTATCCTTGCCGTGCTCAAGCAGATTGCGCCGAAACTCACCGGTTACGATCCGGCGGCGCCCAAGGCCGAGCGGGTTAAACAGATCGAGGCGTGGCTTGAAGCGTGGGAGTAGCGCGGCGACCTGCCGGCATGTCGCAGCGCCCCCGTGTCGCGGTGGCGGGTTTTGTCCTTCGACATGCTCAGGTTCGTGAGCAGAGGCACGTGGCAAGTTGCCGTGGCGAGCATCAGGCCAAGCGCGCTGCGGGCGGGAGACTCATTGGATATGTGGTGTGTTGGAATTGATCTGGGCGGGACGTTCACCAAGGCTGTGTTGGTGGACCGGGCCGGTAACGCTGGTGAAGTGTTCGGATTGCCCACGCCCACCGACGGGGACCCGGCCGGCGTGGTGGAAGGGATGGCTGAGGCCGCGAACAGAGTCGTGGAAGCGAGGGGCCTTTCACACCGGGACGTTGTGGGTGTTGGTGTTGGGTCTCCCGGCCCGATCAGCATCTCCCGCGGGATCATATATGCCATGCCCAACATCCCGTTCATGTCGAACGTGCCCCTGCGCGACATGGTAGGCAAGAAATTGGACCTGCCGGTCGTGCTGGAGAATGACGCGAATGCGGCCGCCTATGGCGAGTATCTTTGCGGGGCCGGCGAGGAAGCCCGTGACCTGGTCATGCTGACCCTTGGTACCGGGGTAGGCAGTGGTATCATCATTGACGGCAAGATACTGCACGGATCGCACGAACTGGGAGGTGAACTGGGCCACATGATCCTTGTGCCCGGCGGTGAGCCGTGCGGTTGCGGGCAACGAGGATGTCTGGAGCGATACTGTTCGGCCCATTACGTTGCCGCCGGCGCAACTCGCCGAATTCGAGAAGCCCCCCCCCCCACCGCGTTGCGAGCGATCCTGGACGCCAAAGGCTCCATCGACGCCAAAGACATCCACGAGGCCCGCAAGGCCGGCGACAAACTCGCTGCGGAGATTTGGGACAAGGCGGTGTATTACCTGGCACTGGGATGCGTGAACGTCTGCCGGATTCTCGATCCGGACCGGATCGTGCTGACCGGCGGAATGACCAGGGCCGGCGAGGATTTGTTCGCACCGCTACGAGATCATTTTTTTCGGCTGCACTGGTCGCTGACCAAGCCAAAGACGGAAGTGTCGCTGGCGAGTTTGGGCAGCGACGCCGGTTCGATCGGTGCGGCCGGTGTTGCCTGGCAGACGTTTGGAAACTAATGGTGGATTTCGTATTGCCGATTGAAAGAAAATGGAAGATGACGGGACGTGGAGTGCGAGATATAGAATCCGAGATTTAAAGGTAAAACGTCACGGACAGCCATGAAGCATTACTACCCTACATTCGATGAATTCCTGAAGTTGTCCGATCGTGGTAACACGATTCCGGTGTACCGCCAGTTGCTGGCCGACGCATTGACGCCGGTGACGGCGTATCAGCGGCTGGCCGAGCCGGTAGGCTTTGCCCCGGCCAACAGCGCCTTCCTTCTGGAGAGCGTGGTCGGCGGCGATCGGATTGCGCGTTACTCGGTTGTGTCGGCCGATCCGGAGGTGACCTTTGCCGCGCGGCGCGACGATATTACCGTCCAGCGACTGGGGCAGGAAGC
>JASLZV010000367.1:265-2064 GCA_030754715.1 Phycisphaerae bacterium | reverse complement strand
GACGGCGTGTTTGACCGTTCCCGGATTGGTCGTGCAGATCTGCCATCCGTTGCCATAGTCCCAATGCCATCGTTGTGGCCGGCGATCGCCCACGGACTTGGGTCTGAATCGTCTCAGGTCGGAATCAGGGGCAGCGAAGTAAGCGAACCACTCAGGGTGTGCCTTGAACTCCGTTTTCGTGAACATGTGTTGTATCGCGTGGGCCCCGTATCCGGTCCCGTAGGCACGCCCCCGAAGGTAACTGCGGCTGGGCTCAAAGTAATACATTCCCCCGTGCCCGCGGCTGATGTAATCCGGCTCGTGCGTTTGGGACAGTGTACTTTTGGTTGCGATGGTCGCCCGTGACGGAACCACCTCGCCATACACCCGGTCGGGAAACAGCCAGCGAACGCCGCAGAACTGTTTCAGGAACTCCTCAGCCGCCCAGCGTGTCCCCCGGGGTATCCTGCCGGATACGACGACATGGTCCCTGCCGCCTGATTGTATGTACTTGAGCAGGAATCCATCGGCAAAGACCTTGGCGATCTCGGGGACGTTGGTCTCGACGAACGCGTCGCGACCGACGTGGATGATGACGCCTTTGGCGACCGGCTTTGCGCTGACGGCGATTTTTCGGCCGGTGACGCGGGAAAGATAATCACACAGGTCTCCCGCGGCGAACATCTCCTCTTTGTGGCCTGTTGTCACAACGCTCGGCAGCGGACCTTGAGGCGAGACAATTGTGACTGTCTCAACCGCCGCGGCCGGGTGGGCAAGGCCAACAAGACCGAAGGCGACGATTGAAGACCATACGAATGTACGGAAGAAGGCAATATCGCATCTGGTAGACATTAGACAGTTCTCCTTTGGCAGTTATCGTTTGGCGGCGGCCGGTGCACCGTCAGAAATATTCCTGACCGCTGCTTTCATTCCTTGGTCTTGCTTACGATATCGATAATCGTCTGGATGATGCGTGTGCGTTCGGCGTCCGGATCGCCACAGTACTTCGGATCTTTCAGGTACTTCGAGCCGCTGGAATCCTTCATTCCCGGCGTCGGGTCAGTCCGATCATAAATGTCTTTCAGCAGTTTCAATCCCGTCTGTCCGGCCTGGCGGGCGGCGGCGTTCTCGCTGGAAACGGCGGCCTGGGCGGCCTTCTTCAGCGTCAGCATGTACCGGTAGTCGTCGATGCCTTCGCGGACCGCTTCCCACGTGACAACCGGGATAATCTCGGCATTCTCGAACCAGACGTGGCCGTGGAGGTGTTTCTGCTCGGGGCTGAACACATCGTCTTCCTGCCAAACCTGCAAGCGACCAAAGCGGTCCACCATTGTGTTATTGTCCACGTAGCACCACAGTCCCACCCCCGCCAGGCCACGTTTCCAGGCAAACCGGCCGAACAGGTAGCGATGGTAGGCGCAGCCAACTTCGTGGATCTGCCTGCAACTGTACGTCCACGGCTGCTTGCCCTTGGAACGGCATAATTCGATCATTTCCGTCGAACGCGGACCGATCCACACGTCGTACATGTCGCCGAGGGCCTCGGCCCCGACCTTGCCCAAGGCGGTGGCAGTCTTGATGTGGGGGGCGGCTTTCTTCAGGCCCACCAGCACCTTGCGGGCCGCGGCGATTCTCTCTGGAAAGTCGATTTCGTCTCCGATGTAGAATGCCACCTCCGGCCAGCCGCGCTCCTGGTATATCTTGTACATCTCCACGATCTGTTCCGCCTCGGCCCAGCAGATTTCCAAAAGCGGAGCGGTGGTGCCCAAACCTGCTTCCCGCAGCATGTCGATCATCCGCGAGTACGAGACGCCGTACTG
>JASLZV010000367.1:0-255 GCA_030754715.1 Phycisphaerae bacterium | reverse complement strand
TGAACGTACGACGCCCGTCCCTTGTAGGGACTATCCACGTCGAGCCTGAGCTTGCCGGTTTTGGGGTTCTTGACCCGGTTCCAGGCGTTGTAAACAGTGAAGGTCGTCATACCGTGGTCGCGCATGTCCTGGATGGTCTTTCGGAAGAAGACCGGGTTGCTCAGCGACTTGTGCGTGCCCAGGCGGCCCCTCATCAGCGCGACGCCTGGGTGGTACATGAAGTACCCCATCCCGTCGGGCCTGGATAACTCAAAC
>JASLZV010000366.1 GCA_030754715.1 Phycisphaerae bacterium | reverse complement strand
CGGGAAGCCGCCACCGACCTGGCGGGCGGTTCGATGGACCGCCGCGTCACCCGGGTCGAAGGCGAAGAGGATCGAAGCTGATGATGTTTGTCGCCGCCAGCGCGGCCGTCCTGGCCGAGGCCAGAATCCGCTCCACTCTCCCCATCAGTTCCCGCGCATCCATAGCCCGTTTCTCCCGCCTCCGCCCGCCGCCCCACCGGCAGCCAAATCGCATCCCGCACAATTATACGCAGCCCCGCCCCCAACGCCCGAATTTTCGATCTTTCCCCCGCCGGCCGACGTCGTCAAGTGAGCGACTTTTTTTTCTGGCGCGACGGTAGTCCTATGTTTATAGTGACTTACATACCCTTTACCCTAAGGAGACAAGTCATGGACGACAAAAGGATTACCGCAGAAGACCTGGAAGCCGCATTGCAGGCGGACGTGAAGGTGTTAACTGGGCAAATTGTCCAAGCAATCAACCGGGCCAAGGCCGGTCGGATCATCGCCGACAGTGAAGAGCCGGTGCGAGACGCCCATGCGGAGTTCAGGCAAAAGGCCTACCAACGCGCCCTGGACCTCTTGCAGGACAAGGCCCTGCAAGAGGATTTTTCCCCCTCGGAAGATCCGCCCGGGCCTGGTTTGGCAGAATAAGGGGCCGCAGAAGACCTCTCATCAGACAGTCAATGGGCGGATGGAATTCTCCCGTAGCGTGTACTGGAGCGCACAGAACGGCTCGGTGGCGCCGCTGGATACACTGCTGGGCATCGACAAGGATCGCTACAGCGCGGGTATTCGAGAGATGGCTTGTCGTTTGAGTCTCAACGAGGCGTTCGTTCCGGCCAGCGAGGTTCTTGCCCGAACGGCCCAGTTGTTCATCAGCCATTCGGCCTTGCGCGACTTGGCACAACGGGAAGGCCGGCGGGTCGAGCAATCCATTCGTAGGGGCCAGTACGGACCGGACTGGACGAGCGAAGACTGCACGTATCAGGCGTTGATCGTGGGAGCGGATGGGGTGATGGTTCCGACGGTGACCGATGAGCAGAAGCGTAAACGCCGGGGCACGGAGGCCCTGCGGCGGCAGGAGCAAGGCCGCAAGCGTGGGCGCAAACCTGGCCGGCCGAAGTCCGGCAGCGATGGATCGTACAAGGAGTTCAAGATCGTCTCGTTCTATGACCCGGATAAGTCTCACAAGTACGCGATGGGCACCAGCGGGAATCATGAGGTGTTAGGGCGTCGCATGCGTCGGGAGGCGATCAAACTTGGAATTGGCCGGGCCCGGCGGAAGTCCTCGGTTACCGATGGGGCCGAATGGATTGCCAAGCAATGCGCCATACAATTGCCCATGCTGGACGAGAATATCCTGGACTACTATCACCTGCGTGACAACGTGATCGCTGCGGCGCAGGTTCTGTACGGCGAGGGAACCGCCACGGCGCGGGTTTGGCGTGAAGAGATGATGGGAATCGTGTGGAACCGGGGCTCGCTGGTGATGCTGGACAAACTGTCCAACTACCTTCGGCGTCATCGGCAGGGCCCCAAGCATAAGGCGTTGGCATCGTTGCGGGAGTATGTCGCCAAGCGGGTGCACATGACGGACTATCCGAGCTTCCGGCAGGCTGGGTACGATTGTGGCAGCGGGCCGACGGAATCGTTCTGCGGGACGCTGACGGCCCGCCTGAAGGGCCGGGGCATGCGTTGGGACAAGGACAACGCCGAGGCCATCATGGCCTTGGGGAGGCTGTACTATTCCAATCTGTGGCGGGATTACTGGTCACGACTACGTGCCGCGTAGCCCCTGCCAGAAAAACAGGTCGCTCACCCCCGAAAGGCCCTGAGCCGAGCACGATGGATCGGTCACGCAGGACCGTGTATACTGCCCCGGCAAGATGAATGGCGACCGTAGCGCTGAGCAAACGCCCATCTGCGAAACATCGAGGAAACGAAATGAAGACACCGAAGCACGTTCTGCTGGCCCTTGTGCTCGCGGTCCTGCCGTCATCGTCGACCGACGTGCGCGGCGATGCAGGCGCAGGCGTCGCCACCGAACGGGCGATGACCCGGATGGAAGCGGAGATCAGCCAGGGCTTGGAC
>JASLZV010000365.1 GCA_030754715.1 Phycisphaerae bacterium | reverse complement strand
GTGGCTGTGGTGTTCGGCGGAGGCAACACCGCAATGGACGCGGTGCGGACCGCTCGGCGCCTCGGATCAAAACGGGCGATCCTTGCCTACCGCCGCTCGCGAGCCGAGATGCCCGCACGCGCCGAGGAAGTCCACCACGCCGAGGAAGAGGGCATAGAATTCATGTTCCTGGTCAGCCCGCTGGAGATCCTCGGCGACCGGAACGGCTGGGGCCGCGGCGTGCGGCTCCAGCGGATGGAACTCGGCGCCCCGGATGCCTCGGGGCGCAGGCGCCCGCTGCCCATACCCGGCAGCGAGTTTGAACTGCCCGCCGACATCGCGGTGGTGGCCATCGGAACGCGGGCCAATCCGCTGCTGACGGCCACCTGTCCGGAGTTAAAGTTGAACAAGTGGGGCAATATCGAGACCGACGACAACCAGATGACTTCAATCCCGGGCGTGTTCGCCGGCGGAGACATCGTCCGGGGCGGCGCGACGGTTATCCTGGCCATGGGCGACGGCAAGAACGCCGCCGCCTCGATAGACAAATATCTGCGGGAAAAGACCAAGTCCGCCAAACAACCAACCTGACATGGGTTCCGCGCGGCGGCATCCTCGCTCAGCAGGTCGCCAGGAAGAATATCGCAACCAGGCCGGCCAGGCCCAGCAGGACCCACCACCACGTCTTATCGGACCAGTCTTCTTTGGGCTGCGTGAGAAAGTGGCCGCAGGCCGAACAGCGGTCAACGTCATCATAAACTTCCTCGCCGCAGAAGGGGCAGGTGACCGTGTCCGGCCGATCGGCATCGTAGCCCAGTTCCTCCAGGTCGATGCTCTGCGGTCCTTCCTTTTCAAGGTCGTCTTCGTCCCAGTCATTCACCTTCCGGTTCCTTAGAGCAACGAAAGATTGAGATGTCGTATGGATTCGTCGGCGAGGACAAGGCTGGCAAAGAGCATAACCGACGGCATATCCAATTGATATGTCGAGGTTATGCGAGGCGGTCAGCCGACGCCGCAGCCAGAAGACATGTGGCAGATCAATCTTGAATCGCTCTAATTGGTTCCAGCGCAACTATACCGGCAGCGGCAACAGGGCGGCAACCTTGTAGTATCCGACAGGGCTGGTGTATAGTAGCCGCGAACTTTGTGGAGAGGTGCCAGAGCGGCCGATCGGGCGGCATTGGAAATGCCGTGTGCCCGTAAGGGTACCGCGGGTTCGAATCCCGCCCTCTCCGTTTGCTCCGCCAGTAAATAGAACCCAAGCCGCCAAGGAACCTCCCGCGTTCGCCCCGGCAGCCTGATTCCCTGAGGTTGCTCCTTTCAACCTTTGTCAGCTGGCCACGATGACGTTGTATCCGGTTAACGTCGGAAGATTAATCTTCTGATAGCCGCCGTCTCTCTCAACTCGCAATTTTCTACCTGTCGTGATATCGACGGCGCCGGGGAGTCTTCGCTGGGCAAGAATTTTCAAATGCCTTCCCCTTACGGGAAGGATTTCGCTGAAGGCCCGTGTCTTGTCAAAAGCACAGTTCACCAGGTGAATGATTTTTTGTCTCTTTTTGTTGTTCGCTATCGTCAGTTCGACCGTATCCGGCAAGTCCGTAATGATCGGTAGCCGGCCGCCGACAAGCAGTCAGCCAGGTCATGCCACATTGTCAGTGCCTCCGTTTGACTGCTCTTTCATAGCACTCAAGCGTCTTGCAGGCACAGGCCTTCCAGGTGAATTGCCCCGCCCGCTCCACCGCGAACCGTGACATCGTCGTACGACGCGCTTCATCCCCCATGAGACTCGAGATCGCCTCGGACCACTGTGCGACATTACCCGGCTCGACATACACCACCCCGCCGACCCCGATCTCGCGGAGTGGGGGAATATCGCTGCACACCACGGGCAGGCCGTAAGACATCGCTTCCAACATCGGCAGGCCAAAACCCTCATAAGACGAAGGCATGAGAAAAAGAGAAGCATTTCGGTACAACTCCTCCCGCTGCCGGTCACTCACGTACGACAGTCGGCGGACCTTGCCGCCCAGTTGGAGTTCCTCGATCCGCCGCAGCAGCCGCCTCGCGTCTCCCCGATCCGGGCCGGCGAAAACCAACCCGGGCATTGG
>JASLZV010000364.1 GCA_030754715.1 Phycisphaerae bacterium | reverse complement strand
CCACCTTGTGCATCATATCACGAATCTCCGATCAGTCAAGCACGAAATGATGTTGGCGTGAAAGCCGATTCCAGACGATGCCATGCCTTGGAGCGTCTTACGCCTGAATGTATCCACATGATCCGAATCCGTTGCGAGCATCAGAAGCCGAGATAATTCTCAAGGGGCAGTAACAGGTGGCAGGAACCGTTTTCAGTAAAAGGTTCCTGAGGGCCTGTTGAAAAACCCCTTCATCGGTAGCGAATATAATCGGAATCGGATAGAATTTATAATAGGAAGTTCATCGGCATGCAAGGAGGCTGAGGCGATGATCGGCAGGCAAGACCGTTGGCAGGAAGATCTCTTTGTCGCCGGGCCGCTGAGCGACCTGATTCCCGACGACCACCCTCTTAAGCGAATCGATCGCGTGCTGGATCTATCCTGGTTTCGTGAGGAGGTACGGGACCTGTATTGTCTCGACAACGGCCGGCCGGGCATCGACCCAGAGGCGGCGGTGCGGCTGATGCTGGCCGGGCTTGTCCAAGGCATCGTGCATGACCGCAAGCTGCTGCGTGAATGGCAGGTGAATCTGGCGATCCGCTGGTTCTGTGGGTATCGGTTGCACGAGAAGCTGCCGGAGCACTCCAGTCTGACGCGGATCCGCCAGCGTTGGGGCGCCGAGCGGTTCGGTCGGATCTTCCTGCGGACGGTACGTCAGTGCGTGACGGCGGGTCTGGTGGCCGGTGAGGTGATCCACGTGGACGCGACGTTACTCCGTGCGGATGTGAGTTGGGAGAGCCTGACGGTCCGCCACGTGGAACAGGTGCTCGCGGAGAACTGCGAGGGCTCGGGCCCTGACGACGATCCGCCCGTGAAGAAGCCCGGTGGTCCCCGGCCCAAGAAGTACAGCCTGACCGACCCGGACGCGACGATGGCGACGTCCAGTCGGCAGTATCGCCTCGAGCCCAGCTACAAGCAGCACACGGCGGTGGACGACAAGGCCGGCGTGATCGTGGACGTCGCGGTCACCACGGGCGAAGTCAGCGAGGGCAAGGAACTCCTGAAACAGATCGACCGCGTGGAAGCGAACACAGGCCGCGAGGTCTCGACGGTGACGGCCGACGCCGGCTACGGCCACCCGGCGAACTACAAGGAACTGCTCCGTCGCGACATTGTGGAAGTGATCGTGCCCCCCAAGGCCCGCGCCGGCAAGCGGATCGCGACCAGCCGGTTCAAGTACGACGCCTTGCACGAGCGTGTGTGTTGCCCAGGCGGGAAGGTGCTGTTGTCAGCGGCGCAGGCCAAGAACGGCCGATGGTATCGTGCGCGAACGCAAGATTGCCGACGTTGCCGGTTTCGGTCGCGATGCTTCTCGCCGCGTGAGAACCGTCGGTCGGTGTTGATCGTGGACGGGTACGTGGCATTGACGGCGGCGCGTCGTGCACACGCCCGAGGCGAGCCGGAACGGCGCCGGCTGTACAACCGTCATCGCGGGTTGGTGGAAGGGATTCACGGCGAGGGCAAGACCCAGCACGGCCTGCGCCGCGCAGCCCGTCGCGGCCTGTGGAACGTGTCGATCCAGGCGTACCTGACGGCTGCGGTAATGAACCTGAAGCGCCTGGCAGCGCTTTGTCTGCACATATGGAGTGTGGTGCCGCCTGAAATGGGGTTGAGGGGTCCCGTTCTTCGCCTCCCAAGCCGCCGAGATCCCAATCCACCGATCCACATCACATTGACCAGACCGGAAGTTTGAAAGTACGCAGGGATGGGTTATTCAACAGGCCCACAGAGCACTTCATCACGACCGGGGTCCCCTTCGGCGCCTTGCCGGCCACGAAGTATTTCAAGTTTGCGCCCCGCACAGATGCCGACGTCCTGGCCAGTGCTTCGGGCGATCCGCTGGTGGGCGTCAGTGCATATGGCCGGGGGCGCGTCGTGGCGTTCACCTACGGGACCATGGGTCGCTGGGCGATCAGTGGCGGGCTGACGCCG
The DNA here is from genome assembly GCA_030754715.1 of Phycisphaerae bacterium. Lineage (GTDB taxonomy): Bacteria > Planctomycetota > Phycisphaerae > SM23-33 > SM23-33 > JASLZV01. The sequence goes on along the minus strand of JASLZV010000364.1, from coordinate 135 downwards.
CACGTTCGCCACGACAGCGTGCCATTTCACTATTGGGAGTATTATCATTCGCTGCTGATCAAGAGCCTGTTGTGGGCGGCAAACCGAGAGCCGGAGATCCTTATCGAACGGATCGAGCCGAGCAAGAGGCGCGTG
>JASLZV010000363.1:1838-2110 GCA_030754715.1 Phycisphaerae bacterium | reverse complement strand
CCATTGACACAGTTCTTGCTTGGTCGTGACGGAACGCTGCTGCTGGTGTCACAAAATCGTTGCAACCACTGTGGCCGAATGAGCAACGTCCCCCACGAGGAGGCTTTCGCCGACACGAGGCCAGCCGACTATGGGCAAGGCAAACATGACGCCAAGGCTCGTGGGCTACGAGACAAAACTGGCGTCAACGGCAACGGTTACTGGTGGGGCATCGAAGTCGAAAATGATGGACTTGGTGAGCCGTATCCGACGGTGCAGATCGAACGTCTTGT
>JASLZV010000363.1:0-1828 GCA_030754715.1 Phycisphaerae bacterium | reverse complement strand
TCTGGCTGCCATGTGTATATGGAAAGGCTGGAATCCGTTGACCCGCATTTTGCACCACCGTGAGATTACGGCTCGCAAGATCGACATGTCCTATCGGGGTCCCATCCGGAAGATGGTCAAGGACTACATGGAGTCTGGAGAGTTTACTTACGAGGCTCCAGCGGTCAAGGGCTGGCCTGAATCTCCGGCAGCCGCGGACAATTCTGCGAATCGGGGCACGATCAGGCGTGGCACCAGAGGCAACGCTGTTCGGGAGTTGCAGAAGGTTCTGGCTGATCTCGGTCACAAGATTTCTGTAGACGGCAGTTTCGGGCCGGGCACAGAAAGGGCGGTCAAGAAGTTCCAGCGGCAGCATGGTTTGACTGCCGATGGGATTGTGGGAAAGCAAACATGGACGATTTTGTATGACAAGCAGCAGCGTCCGATTGTGGCTCCTCCGGCTCCACCGGCTGCCACGGTAGAAGTCGAACCTGCGTTTGAATTGCCTCCGTGGAAGGGGTCGGTACTCAAGCGAGGTTCGAAAGGTGAGAGGGTCAGGCTTTGGCAGGAAGCCTTGAACGCGATGGGGCATCCGTGCGGGCCTCCTGATTCTCGACTTGGGCCAAAGTCTGCGTCGGCTACGAGGGCTTTCCAAAAGAAGCACACTTTGAAGGCTGATGCCATTGTTGGTCGCAATACGTGGGGCGTTGCGCGAGTAGTTCTAAAGGGGTAACGGCGCGACTGATACCATTGGTCAAACGCACCTTGCGGGGTGTCCCTTTGACCGCTGGTTGAGGCCGTGGCTACCAAATTTCTATCAACTCTTTCCGGTACAGCGTTTGGTGCTGCCGGGGATGAAGCCGTTTCTGTTCGTGTTTCTGGCGATTCGGTGCCGCGCGTCCGCATCGACGCAGGCGGCAAGATCACTTGGGGTTCTGGGTCCGCAACAGGTGATGTAACCCTGTATCGATCTGCGGCCAATGCGTTGAAGACCGACGACACTTTGCAGGCTGTCGCCGGGGTCATTACGGCGACTACGGATGGTGCCCCTTCGGCGGCTTTGGCTGATGGCGCTATCGCGATCGATACGACGAACGACGCGTTTTATTTCCGGTCGTCTTCGACTTGGTCGCAGGTATCTGGCGGCGGTGGGGCAAGTTTGAGTGTGTCGGATGGTCCGCCGGATTCACCGTCGGCTGGCGATCTGTGGTTTGAGTCCGATACGGGCCGCACTCTCGTTTACTACGCGGATGGTTCTTCCAACCAGTGGGTTGAAATCGGCCTTGCTTCTGCTTCGGGCGCGTCTGGTGCCGATGGGAAGATCCAGTTTTCTGAAAGCGATTCGCTTACGTCGGACACGCTGCTGCATTGGGACAACTCCAATAACCGCTTGGGCGTAGGCACCAGCAGCCCTGATCAGGCACTCACAGTCGCAGGCGATTTCCAAGGTTATGGCATACATATTGATTCGTCCTCGGGTTCAGGCATTGAGATCGACCGTGGTGCTTCATCGAACAGTCACGGCATCCTGTTCCAGACGGCGGGCGTTAATGACTGGTACATCGGGAATCACAACGATGGTGATGCGCTGGTTATCAAAGATGGATCGTGGACTGGTACCGATATTGCAGCGTTCACACCGACCGGGCTGGGTATCGGGGACACCTCCCCCGCTCAGACACTCTCCGTCGCAGGGACTGCATCCTTCACGGATTCGATCCAGACGGGATCGGAGACGTTCACTCAGGAGCCGTGGGCAGGGTCAACGATTGCGCTTGGCAACTATGGCGGTATCGGGACACAGGGTTCGTATAGAACAACGATGTCGTGGAACTGGGAACGGGGCACT
>JASLZV010000362.1 GCA_030754715.1 Phycisphaerae bacterium | reverse complement strand
ATTCCGATCTCCACGTAATTAGACCCCTCGCAGGGCGATGTCTTGAATGACGTGCCCCTGGCGGCGAGCCACCGATTGTAGTCGTTTGACGGCCAATCCGGCTCGGTGTGGTGGCTCCAGTGAAATTCGCGGTAACCGTCATCGATGCGGCGCTCGGTTGTCGGGCAGACCTTCGGATCGCACGCCGAAATGTGCAACTTGCCGGAAAGCCCGCAGGCGTAACCCGCCTCGGCCAGCATCCTGGTCATAAGTACTTCATCAGCCGGAATCGATTGGCCGTTTTGGCGCGTGCGGGTGGTCTGCGGATACCGTCCCGTCAGGAAACTCGCCCGGCTGGGAGTGCAAAAGGGACTTTGGCTGTAGCATCGCTCGAACAGCGTCCCGTTTTCGGCCAGGCCGTCCAGATTGGGCGTGCGGACGAAAGGATTACCGTAGCAGCCAAGGGTGTCAAACCGCTGCTGATCGGAACATATCCAGAGAATGTTGGGACGGCTGCCTTCCGTTTGCTCTTCTGCCATTCGTGATTATCACCTCTCCGCCGACGGCTACACGCTTGCCCCATGGGGGAGGGCCGCTGGCGGCACTTGCCTTGGGTCGCGAATGCTTACAAGTATGCGCGCTTCCCTGTCATTCTCGCAGCCTCCCACAGCCTTTCAGGCTCATCGACCAGATATCACCCTTTGCCCCGGCTGGCCGCAGCCGGCGGTGATTACGGTCAGGCCCCCGGCGATCCACAATGTATCTCACCTTGTGCAAGTCCGTAAGGGGCTCAATCCTGCTCGTCGGGGCCCCCTCTCTCGGGCTCCCCGCCAGTGGTCCGAATTTCTTGCTCGTCCTTTTGCTTATTGGCTTCCCGCACGCACTCCCAGAATCGCTTGCACTCGGCATACGACCGTGACGAGCAGGGCTCGCCCGTGTGGGGACAGAGGAAGCCTTCGAGATAGGTTTCTGATGATACCATGGCGTTTGCTCCATTATAGGCTCAGTCTTAGCGGCAGCGTGCCGTATATCTTCACCGAAAGTGGTAATCCAGGGGCGTTGAACTAGCTCAGGGATTCGGCTTTGGACTTCTCTGGGGCTCTGCCATCGCATCACGGCAGGGCAATCCGGAGCCCTCAGACCAACTGACGACGGCCACACCAGACCCTGTCCCAAATCCGCCCGCAGCGTCTGTGGACAAGGCTGAGTTGAGGTGGGTAGAATCCTGGATATGGGCGGTATGGCGACGTATTGGCAATGAGCGCAAATCGTTAGAATTCAAGCAGGACGAGTTTTTACTAGGTACAACTGTCCCTATTCGACGAGGGCCTTTTGCAGGATTATAATTCGCTCGGCGATCCCTTTTCTGAATTTATTGTAATCTTCCGGGGCGATGTGGCTGTCCGGCTGCCAGTCACCAAGCATGATATCCTCGCGCAGTCTGTCCCACTCTCGACGATACGTATCATTGCCGAAGGGATTGATGCTGACCTTGGCGAAGAGGGCCTCAAGAAACCTCTTGGACTCCCCGGCGGCGCTGCGGGCCTTGGGATTCTCAGAGTCCGCCGCCCTGTCGATGAACTGCTGAAGGGTATAAACGTACTTGTAGTCGTCAATCCCTTCCCGCCTGCCGATGTGTCCCACGCTGGGAATGGGGCCCTCGGCGGCCGGCCACACGTAGTTGAACGAATAATTGAAGTTACCGGGGTTTTCACGGTACAGGCGCCAAACCGCCTGAAAGTTATTCTTGAGAGCTTCAACCAGCGGCCTTTTCATTCTGTGTTGAAACTGAAGATCCACCAAGCCCCACAGCCAGTTGCCCTTCACCTGCGTTTTCCACGAGAAAATGCCCGCAAAATACCGGCTGAACGGAAGATCGCAGACGCGATTCCCACAATCGTAAGTCCAGATCAACTTGCCCTTGTCGCGGCCTTCGGCAATAACGGGCGAGCCGAGGCCCCCGCCTACTACCCAGACATCGTAGAGATCACCCAGGGCCTTAATCCCCTTCTCCGATATCGCCGTAACAGTCTTTACCTCGGGGTGGGCCTTCTTTATCTGAGTAAGCCCCTTCTTGGCCACGGCGATCCGCTCATCGTCGCCCGGTTCGTCGTAGGCATACATGAGCAGTTCCGGCCA
>JASLZV010000361.1 GCA_030754715.1 Phycisphaerae bacterium | reverse complement strand
TATCACCACGGCACCGACGATATGCACCCCTGTTATCTGCCCGACGGCGGGATTGCATTTGTCTCCACCCGCTGCCAAATATCAACTATCTGCGACGGGCCGGACATCTTCACCACCACGAACATGTACCGGATGGACGCCGACGGCAAGTCTATGCGGAGACTGAGCAGGGACATGGTGAGCCTGTTTTGCCCCGTTGTTATGCCCACCGGTGAAATCCTGTACTCCCGTTGGGAATATGTCGACAAGGGCGCCACGACGGTCAAATGCCTTTGGTCCATGTATCCCGACGGCAGCCGCAGCCGTGAAGTTTACGGTAACGATATCAAGAAACCGTTCACCATTATTCAAGGCCGTCCCATCCCCGGAGCCATCAACAAGTATGTAGCCCTCGGCGCCTACCACATGGACAACGCCATAGGTACGGTAATGAAAATCGATGTGAACAAGAACATCCGCACCGAAGACGCCCAGACGAATATCACTCCGGAATGCCCCTGGCCGGTTTGGGGGATAGATCCTGAATTTGGACCGCCTTCCAAGGACGGCCCGGGCCATAACGCCTTCTTTCGGGACCCATATCCGCTTTCGGAGAAACTGTTTTTGGTATGCTACACGCCCAAGGGTACTCACTGGGCGGAGGAAGACGCCTGGGGCCTGTACCTGCTCAGGGACAATGGTAAGAAGGAACTGTTCCACAAGGAGAAGAAGACATCCTGCTGGCAGCCGATGCCCCTGAAACCGCGTAAAGTACCCAAGGTCCCCACGGCGAACCACGATAAAGCCCTTGCGGCCAAGGGCAAGGCCCAGTGCCTGGTGATGAACGTATATCACGGCATGGAGAAGACAGAGCCCGGCACGATAAAATACCTGCGGATCATGGAGCAGGTCCCGCGCCCCTGGGCGGCGCGTCGCAAGGGCTATCCGCATGCCGCCACTTATGACATCGCCCATCAGCAGCATGCGGCGATTTCTCTACGCACGCATCTATGGGTGGCCCTGCAGTGGGGAATTGCAAAAGTTGAAGACGACGGATCCGCCAATTTCACCGTCCCGGCCGGCCGCGCCATCTACTTCCAGGCGCTGGACGCCGAGTACCGGATGATCCAGTCCGAGCGCACGTATGTAAACTACATGCCCGGAGAGGTCGCAAGTTGTATCGGGTGCCACGAAACGCCGAACGAATCTCCGCCGCTCAAGCCAAACCCCATCGCCTTCCGACGCGGTCCGGAAGATATCAGCAAGCGCCCCGGGCCCGGCGAAACGACCGGGAAGATCGTCCTGAACTATAACGACATTGTTCAACCGATATGGGACAAGCATTGCATCTCCTGCCACGGCGCCAAACCCGCGGGCGGATTGGATCTACGAGGGACCGAGACAACTCATTTCAGCGTATCCTACGAAGCCCTGGTCAAGACGCCGAGAGAAAGACACGCCAAGGGCCGTCTTATTGGTATGCATATCGATGAACTTGGCACCGATGCGAAATATCGAGAGGCCCACACGCTCTTCGGCAACCAGAGCGTATTATTGAAAATGCTGGGCATGAAGGTCTGGAATTTGAGGCCCGACCAGAAGAAACGAGCGGCCAGGCTTGCGGCCAGTTGCTCGCCCAAGCTCACCGCTGCCGAAAAGGCCAAGGTCGCCCGCTGGGTGGACACCAACTGCCAGTACTATGGTTCCTATTGGGGCCGCAGGAACATTAGATACAAGAAGCATCCGAATTACCGAATTGACGTGACCTTCGATCAGGTTATCGCCCCGACCAGCCCCACCCCCGAGAGCAAAAGATGATCTGCTCCCCAGGGCGCATAGTCCCAGAATTCGGCCGCGCCGGACAGGATTGAAGGTGTTCCCAGAATTCAATAATTAAGTAAGGTGGCCCAATCCTGTCCGGCACTCAGATTGCGTCACGAATAATCCGGAGTGCTGGGATCAGAGTTGGATGCCCGATGCTGAGCCGTATTCATGTTAGCCACGGCCTTCCGGGCGTGTTGCCCAAATCCGGGGGTTGACACGTATGGTATGATACACGGGTTCTGGCAGGGAGGCCACGATATGATGGGACCGAAACAGCAGGCCGAGCCGAAACTCTTCTACACCGGCATTGTTCTGG
>JASLZV010000360.1 GCA_030754715.1 Phycisphaerae bacterium | reverse complement strand
AGTTTCTCTTCTGTAGTCATTGGAGTGGTTCCTCCGACAGTGCCGCCTCAGTCCCCGCCTCGCTTGATCGACAACGGCATGACGTCCGCTCGCTGTAGAACTCGGGCACACGCAGCCCTTGCCAAGCGCCATGACCGCCTGACGTAGCTTGGCCACGATCTGTTCTGCACCATGTCGCTTCATCATCGAGAATCCTTTCCCGCCTACGACGGCCTGGATTCTCTCACAAAAACTGGATCAAGTTTTCCGGAGGGGGTCAGAACAGCGTGGCGTGATGACGCACGCAACGGTTGATGCTGCCGCCGGGGGCCGATATCCTGTTGACCCGCGGCCCGCACGGGCGCATGACGATAAACCGTACCAATGACACCCCCGCGTGGTCTGTCCATGCTCACCTCGATAGTAATTCGATCATCCGGGCAACGGCGCGGCGCTGCGATGCCGGGTCCGTCTTGTCGGAAGGATCATCGACCTGGCGCATCACCTGGCGTGCGGTTTCCACGAGTTGATCGTCCGGCTGCGGCGCCCTTTCGATCAAGTCCTTGAGCAGGTTGAAGTACTCCCAGTCTTCGAGGCCGTCGCGGATGGCTTCGAGCCGGATTGACGCGTTCAGTCCGTCTTCGGGAATCGCTCCGGCGGGATAGCACAGGTGGTAGATCCCCGCCGCGCCCTTACCTGGCCGCAGGAAGGTCTTGCGCGGGGAGCCGTCTGCGTTCAAATCAGCCGGACGTGGGTTCCAATGAAGAAATGCCGTGCAGAAGTAAAGGAACCCAGCGCAGCGTTGTTGCCAGATTGTCCGAAACAGACGGCGATAATCACGGTTCGAGCGATAGATTTCGAACCCGGGCACGACGTATGCCCATGTGGTCTGTCCGTGGCGCTTGCGCTCGGCCGCCAGTTGAGGCGAATATAGTCCAAGCGACGGTACCCAGATGTCGGCATAGCCCGGATCATCCGCCGCCGGCGCACAGTCCGGCTTGTAATACGTCAACAGGTACTTAACCGTGGGCGCCAGTTCCTTTACCACGGCATACTGCTCTCGCACATCGGCCAACTCGGCCGGTGGAAACTCGTCGTAGCCGTAGACGAAGGCGGACTTGTCCCAACCCCGCGCTTGCAGGTGCTCATACATCTTCGGCATGAAACTCCGCCAATACTCGCCGCTGTCGCCGCTCATCTTCTGATGCAGGAAGCACCCGGCATAGAGCAAGTCCACACCATGATCCAGCAGAAGTTGTGTATTGCGGTCAAACTCAACGAAGTCCAGCGCGGTGACCTTGTTTCCTTCGCGTTGCTCGAACAGGTATGCGGTGGCGCTGCGGGATTGACCTTCCCGATCGTCGTATGGATGAACTCCAATGCGATAGCGAAGCAGCGACGTCATCAGTCGGCGATACATTGTTGCGGTCAGATGCTTCCAGTATTCGCCTCTCGCTTTGGGGCCAAAGTAGTACGCGGCGATCTGATTGGGCCGAAAATGGAATTGTGTCGGCAGATTCCTCTTGTGCGGCACGGCGAAGCCCCAGACTGTCACCGTGATCGGTAGCGTTACAGAGGTGGAATCGGCGGCACTGACCGTAACGACGCCGGAGTATCGCCCGGCCACAGTGTCCGGCTGGGTGTGAATGGTGATCCATACGGCCTGCACCGCGCGATCGGTGGGCACATCAAAATCTGCTGCACCGAGAAGCACATCCGGTCGCCAGCCGCCATGCTTGCCGGCAATGGGCAAAAACACATCCGCCACCGGCCGGGCCTCGACATCGGTTATCACCGCATCGCCTGACCGGAGCGAGCCGCACCTGACCTGCACGTCATTGAGTTTCCCGCGCAGCGGCACGATGACCAACTGCACGCTTTCGTATTCGTTCGCGGCCATTTCGGCATTGAGTGTGGCAGCAGTCGACTCGGGCCACTTTCTGTCGCGATAGACTTTGTCAAGCGACTCGGCGGCACGAGCAATAAAGCGAACGTCAGGCTTGGGCAATTCTCGCAACGATTGCCAAGTCGCCGTTTTGGCCGCCAGTAGCCGCGCTTCCGTATTCATCGCGGTGATTCTGTCGCAACACGCGGCGATATCCGCGTCCTGAGTAGCCAGTTCGATCGTGAGTGCCTCGGCGCGA
>JASLZV010000035.1:261-10204 GCA_030754715.1 Phycisphaerae bacterium | reverse complement strand
GGTCCAGTATATGACAACCTTCATACAGAATTCTCGGACGACCCTTGTAAAAACTGTCCTCGGTCTGTTTGCCCGGATTCGGCGCCATCAGCCGGTAGTTGACATACCAGGGCCGCTTCACGCTCTGCATCAACAGCTTCGTTTCAGTATAGGCCGGGGCGAAGCGCCTGTTGAAACCAATGGCAAGTTTTCCGGAATTGCGATGCTCTGCCGCCATAACCGCCTGCGTCTCTTCGTCCGTTTCCGACATGGGCTTTTCACATAAAACCCACTTGCCCGCGTCCAGGCTCTCCACTATGAATCGCGCGTGCAGATCCTGCTTGGTGCCTATTATCACCAGGTCCACCTTAGGGTCGCCCAGCACCTCCTTGTAGTCGGTGGTCGTGTACCCCACTTCCATAGCCGAAGCATGGCTCTCAAGGCGCTGTTCATCCAGATCCGCAATCGCCCGAATATCCATAATCCGACTGTCACGAACCGTCAGAAGATGTTGGGCGCTTATGAAGCCTCCGGCGCCAATAAAACCTATCTGCACTTTTTTCACGGGTTGGCCCTTTTCACTTGGATTTTCAGCATGCCGGTAACCTTGGTCCAGTCGCCTCGCCGGTTTCACGGGCGGCTTGCGGAGCAGAATACACCGATCCGCCGGCGAGGGCAAAACCTCCCGTAATTTTTTCAACACCGGCACCCCAGGTAAACACGGAAGACCTCGCCGGTGGTTGCAATCCCCCCAGCACGCTGTATAGTGCCCAGCATCAACGGGCGTCCGGCACGGCCCCTGTCCGCAGGCCGTGTCTGACCGGCCCAATGGAGCAATCCTCGATGACATCAAAGCCCAAGATCGTAATCGTCGGCGGCGGAAGTAATTCATGGACCCCAAACATCGTCAGGGACATGCTCCTGACCGACTCGCTCAGCAACGCGGAGTATGTTCTGTTCGACATCAACAAGCAGGCCAGCGACCTGACCAAGGCATTTCTGGATAAGTTGGCCGGCCGACTCGGCCTCACGCCCCGCATTGTATCCACCGACAACCGCACCCGCGCGCTGAAAGACGCGGATTACATCATCATCACCATCTCAACGGGCGGGCTCAAGGCCATGGCCCACGACCTGGCCATTCCGGACGAATACGGAATCTATCACCCCGTCGGGGACACGTGCGGGCCCGGGGGGTGGGCGAGGTTCATTCGCAACTTTGACGTCTTTGTATCATTGGCCCGGGACATGAATCGCTGCGCGCCGGGGGCGATCGTCTTGAATTACAGTAACCCCATGACAACTCTCACCGACGTTCTGGCTCGCCTGTTCAAGGGGCCGGTGGTCGGGCTGTGTCACGGCCTGTTTGGGAACCTGGACTTCATCAAGAGGCTCTACAATCTCAAGAGCGAAGATGAGATTGCCGCCAAGTACGCCGGGTTGAATCACTTTTTCTGGATCACCGAAGCACGCGCAGGGGGGATCGACGTAATTGCCGACCTGACCCGGCGCCTGCGCAGGCAAGAACTGGGCGGACTATTGAAGGGAAAATATGCCGATGCGATGGGCTGGACGTCCGGACGAAAACTGGCGACCGAACTGTTTCGCCAGACCGGGGTCATGCCCTACGTGGGTGACCGCCACACATCTGAGTTCTTCTCATGCTACATCACCAGCAGAAAGAACATGAAGAAGTACGGAATTGAACGCACAAACATGTCCCAGCGCCGCAAGGCGTATACCGACCGCACGAAACGCCTGCAAAAAATGATCAAGGGCAGGATCGATCAGGAATACTTCGATCGCAGCCGCGAAACTGCAGCCGACATCATCGCGGCCCACTGGCAGGGAAAGGTTTTCATCGATGTGGGCAATGTTCCCAACGTCGGCCAGATCTCCAGCCTGCCTCACGGTGTAGTGGTCGAGACGGCCGTCCGCGTGGATCGCAACGGTTTTACCCCCCTGACATTCGGGCCCTTGCCGGAGCCGGTTCAAAGCATGGTTGCGCCTTGGGCTGCGGTCTTTACGATGTGGGTCGATGCCTGTTTCAAAAAGGACAAGGAACTCGCGCTTCAGGCACTGCGACTGGATCCGATTTGTTCGCATATGACCGGCCGGCAGGTCAACGAGATGGGCCGGCGCCTTCTTACGGTGCACAAGCGATACATAACGGTGTTCTAGCGCCGGAAGCCCGCGGCCGAAAGATGAGGTAAGTGTCTAAGAAGCGACCTGCTGACGGATGTTGAGCATGATGGGGAAATCGGCTGCGTGAAGTTGTGGGAAAAGGGTTGTTGCCTGCTTTCTTGTTGGTATAATCGGCGGCCCTACGGAGACACCCGCGAAGCGCCCATGCAACCCGGATGTTTGTTGTGTCTCGTAACACCTAAACGGAAAACATGTTATGAAAAAGTCAATCGTTCAGGCCGTTTGCCTGCTGATGATCGCTGCACTGGCGATGCCGGCCTTTGAGACCATGGCCGCCGGGGATGCGCCGTCTCCCAGAAAACTGACCGCCGCCAGGACAAAGGCATCGCCAACCATAGACGGCAAACTGGATGAGCCCTGCTGGAAGGCCGCCGACAAAGCAACAGGATTCAGCGTGTTTCGCAATCCCAAACGCCTTCACGCCGAACGGACCGTCGGACGGGTGTGCTTCGACGACGACAACCTTTACATCTCCATGGAATGTACCGTGCAGGATACGGCTAAACTCAAGGCCAGCATCGCAGCGCTCGGCGGAGAATTCAAATATCGCAAAGGCGGTGCGATCGAGGTTTTTCTGGATACCAATCGCGACCGGAAGACCTTTCAGCAGTATCTCCTGCACGCCAACGGCTCGTCGCTGATAACACTGCCCAGTGGTGACCTGTTGAAAATCCTCAACCAGGATTACCTTATCTCCGCCGCAACGCTCACCGACAAGGGTTTCAATATCGAAATGTCCTTCCCCCTGGCTATGCTCCCGCTCCATCCGGATACCGCCAAGGTATGGGGGTTCAATCTGAACCGCTCGCACGAATTTGAGGATAAGGAACACTACAAGAACGGTTACTACAGTTCGTGGAACTCCACGCGGGGCAAGAGCTTTCGCCTGCCTGAGCTTTTCGGCGATTTGGTTGTGGACGCTGACTTGTCAAGGTTCTATTGGCGGGTGGCGCTTGTACGCGAGCCCCAGCCCGGCGATAGCGAAATTCCGTTCCACGTCAAGAATGAAACCGGCCGCAACTTTTCCGGCATGCTGACCCTCAGCATAGTTCGCCCCGGGGCAAAGGTCGCCGCCAAGGAATACCAAAAGTCCGTTTTCTTGAAGGCCGGCGATGAGCAGTCCGTTTCATTTAAGCACTTTGTAGCCGGCGACGACGCGCAGGCCAAATACACCGTCACACTCACCGATTCGGCGGGAAAGGTCCGCTACCTCGGCGGGACGCAGAAACTGGACCTGACCAAGGGCGATCCGTGGTCGCCGCCGGCGCCAACCCGGCAGCAGAAAGATGCTGGCTACATCGTCTTCGGCCGCCGCTACTCCGATTCGTTCGTGTACACGGCGGTGCCTAGAGCCCAGGAAGTGGTTTCGTCGCTGTCGATCGCGGCCTGTTCGGACGAATTCGAACCGGTGACGTTTTCGCTCTACCCTCTGAGGAATATAGAATCGCTCACGGTAAAGGTGAGCGACCTCGCCGGGCCTGGCGGGGCCGCAATCCCCGCATCGGCAGTTGACGTCCGCAGGGCTACGTGGCAATCGGAGTGGAAAAATCCCAAGTCCTTCGTGGCCTGGCAGCATCTCCTGAGGAGATTCGACTCGCTGAACCTGATAAAGAAGCGGACCCAGCGCGTCTGGCTGACGGTGAAGGTTCCCCCCAAGTCCGCTGTCGGCGAGTACCGCGGAACGGTGTCATTGACTTCCGGCCAGACGGTAACACGCCTTCCGCTGAAGGTTCGCGTGCTGCCGTTTGAACTTTCCGCCCCGGACGAGATGGGCTATTTCATGTATTACCGCGGAGTGGGCAAATACACCGGGTTCTACACACCGGAATTCTTCGCCAAGATCGTCAAAGACATGCGCGACCACGGCATGACCACCTTTACCAACTACAACTGGGTTCAGACCAAAGACAAGAAGACCGGCAAGAACAAGATCGACGTGGACAACTACCTCCTGGATAAATTGGGCGGCCACTACGCGCCTTATGGCGTCAGTTACGCACAAATGGTAGAGACGCTTGGGAGCAGCGGGCTGGCACAGGAGCCGATACTGGACCTTTACAGCCAGCACTATGAAACGGACCTTCTGCTGGAACTGGCGCGGATATACAAAGAAAGAAAGTGGCCGGAGGTGGCGGTCTACGTCAGCGACGAGATCGACGGCCATGCTGATCGGATGAGGGAGGCGCGAAGGATTCTGACAAGAATCAAGAAGGCCGCCCCGAACCTTAAGACGACCACCGCCCTCGGCATGAAGGGTTCCGACGCACTGGGGCACATGTACGACATCTGGATCGGCTGCAGCAGCCCCGAAATGATCGCCAAGGCCCGAAAAATGGGCAAGCATCCCTGGACATATAGTTGCCGGGGGATTCTCGAAATCCATCCGGCGTATAATCGCTACTTCTTCGGTTACTTCCCCTGGAAGATCGGTTTGAAGGGCGTGAGCCTCTGGGCCTACACCGACCACAACGTTTTCAGCGATCGTTTCATAAATAGGATAGGCTACAGCAAGGATTTTGTGTTCACACCTGAGTACAAGCAGGTGCACGGCTATGTCTACTTCGAGAACGACGAGATCATCCCCGTGGCCAACTGGGAATGCGTCCGCGAAGGCATTGACGACTATCGATACATGCTGACGCTGAAGAAGATCGCGCAGGCGGCCCTTGCCGGTAAAAGCCCCGTCGCACGCCAAGCTGGTGAGGCTGGAATGAAACTGTTGAAAGACATATCCGACCGTACCGACCTGAGACCGGCAATGAACGATTCCGGCGGATCAGAGTTCGTCATGGATCCCAAATACATGGGCGACATGGACGCCGAGCGCACGCGGGTCATCGAGGCAATCCTGAAGATCCGCAAGGCAAGGCAACAATAGAAGAAGACCTCACGGGAAGACCTCACGGGAACACCTCGATCTCCTTGGAAGCCTTGCGGGCTTTGAGGCATCCACCGCGGGCTTCCCGCGCGGCGCGGTCCGACTCCGCAGGACCGTTTGGAGAACATGATGGACAAGACAAAAGTAGCCGTCGTCGGCCTCGGTCACGCAGCCAATGATTTTCACCTGCCCTGCCTCACCCGCTTTCGGGACGTCCAGGTCAGCCTCTGCGACGCCTGGCCCGACCGGCTTGACGAATCCAAAGCCAAGTGGAAGATCCCCCACCGGCGGTGCTTCGGCGACCTTGACGAAATGATGGACAAGTTGGACCCCGATGCGGTGTATGTCACGATCCCCCAGTACATATGGCGAGGACGCAAGCCAAGCCCCCACCCACAGGTGGTCCGGTCCGTGCTGGCAAGGGGCAAACCCATTTTCGTCGAAAAGCCGCTGGCCATGAACTATCCCGACGCCAAGGCCCTGGCCGATGCGGCCGAAGAGGCCGGCGTCGGTACCACCCAGGTCGGCTATCAGAGACGCTTCAACCCGCTCCTTCGGGAGGGCCTCAAGCGAGTTTACGACAGGGGGCCGCTGCTGAACTGCTCGTTCGGCTTCTTCAAGGGCGCCGACGTCTACGACCCTGAGACAAACGTCATTCCCATTCCGCCCTATGACATGCTCACGCTCGACATGATACACTGCCTGGACCTGATGCAGTCGGTTCCCAAAGCCGAGATCGTAGAGTTCTTCTCGACAACGGGCAGGGTCGACGGTGAACCGGAGTTGACACAGTTCCACGCCATGGCAAAGTTTGACAATGGCTGCACCAGCATCTTCACCAGCAACATGCGGGCCGGGGCCAGAATGCTCAACTTCCAGTTGCACGGCATCAGAATCTCTGTCTACATCACGATGAACCCCAAGGGCTCCCACTACTCGGCCATGACCGCCACCATATTCACGGACGACGATTTCCAGAATCCCCAGATCATTCGTGATTACCAGGTGGCCCCCAACCGTTCTTCACAGGCCTGCGTGGGCTTCTGGCAGGAGAATAGACATTTTATCGACTGCGTCAAAAGCAGTAGCCGGACGGAGTGCGATTTTGCCGACGCCTTGAAGACCAACGAGTTGTGCGAAGCAGTCCTGAAGAGTTCGTAGCGGCGCCAGTGCGAGATTCGCGGTCCGGCGGCGGCTTTGTCTGTCAAAACACAAGGCGATGAAAACCCCTCCAAGGATTCTGTTCGTTTGCACCGGTAACGCCGGCCGAAGCCAGATGGCCGAGGCGATGCTGCGCGCGATTTGCGGCCGGGAATTCGATGTGTCCAGCGCCGGGGTCGACCCGTGGTCCGATTTGCACCCCGTAGCCAGGAAGATCATGGCTGAGCGGGGCGAGATGCTGCGGGGACATTTTTCCAAACACGTTCGGACTTTTCGCCGCACGCCCCTTGACTACGTCGTCACCATTGGCGACCGCGCTTTGGAAACGCGTATTGAATTGCGCGGAAACCCCAGGCGCATCCACTGGGCCATCGACGACCCCGCCGCGCCGGCCGGTCACGCCGACACCGAGACAATGTTTCGCGCGGCCCAAAACCGTATCGAAGAGCAACTCCGTACACTGCTGCAGACCGTACGCACCGCCACTACGGCCGGCCAACTTCATCTGGCGCCGGCAATCTCAACCCACGTGTACTACCCCGAGCCGTTTGAGCCCATAGAGCACCTGCGCGACATCGCCCGTGCCGGGTTTCGTGCAATTGAACTCAGCCTCGTCCACGAAACCGACTTCGACTGGCGTGACGACAAGAAGGTGGCGGCTCTGAAACGCGCCGCCGCCGACTACGACGTCCGCATCTGGTCCGTCCACGCCCCAGGTGCACGTAACGACCTGGCCAGTCACGACCCCAGCACGCATCGCCGCGCGGTGGACGACCTCAAAGGAGCGTTGAATCTGGCGGCCGAATTGGGGGCCGCCGCCGTACCCGTACACAGCAAGTTTGAACCTCAGCAGATCCGCTGCGGCTCCCATAGCCATGAGGCCTACTTCGCCGCCCTCACCGAAGCCTGCGATCATGCACTGCCGCTGCCGTGTGTTCCGGCCGTGGAGAATCCCGGCCGGAGCAAGAATTGCTTTCAGCCCGGAGAGATAGCCCGGCGGCTCGATTCGTTCCCGGACCAGGGCCTCGGATTCGTCTGCGATACCGGCCACCTCAACATCCTTCAAAACGACATGGACCAGTACCTGCCGTCACTGGGCCCCAGGCTCCGCACCTGGCACTTCAGCGACAACATGGGTGATGAACACGACCCCCATTTGTTGCCCGGCGCCGGCGCGATCGACTGGGACTCTGTCATGAAGATGTGTGTCAAAGTCGCTTATACGGGTCCGCTGGTCCTGGAAACCATCGCCCCCGGCGGAGGCGAGATCGCCGCCTTCCTACCCCAGGCCCACCAATGCGCCCTTGAACTGGCAGCCAAGTACCGCGCGTCGGGCGGATCAGACTGATCTGCGCCGACGCCTGAGGCCCCCGCCACTATAATACGCGAAAACAACCGACCACGGCGCCGTCCCGGGGCGTCTATCAGGCGGCCGGTCTTCACGCTGGATAACGCCGGTTGAAAGAAACATCCAATGTGCTACGATACGCTCCAGAGGATATCATTGTCGGCCATGACTGGAGTATTGTTGGTGACTTCCAGTGCTTTCTCCAAGGCGTTGAAGGCACCTGCTGGTCTTTTTGTGGAACTTAACGACCAAATCGCCGGCGACGCCGTCATCATCCGAGGCAAACAACTCTTTATCGACGATTACATTATCGCCGAACTGAAGGGCGTAAAAAGGGTCCTCAACCAGCCGATCAAGCACCCCCGCAATCCGCTGATTACTATTGACAAGCCCTGGGAGGGCATCCGCCTGGACAAACCGTCCATACTGTATGATCCGAACGAAGGCCTTTACAAGATGTGGTACCTGGCCCTTGGCCCGGACAAGCCCGAGGACCTGCGCGGGAAAAACTGGTTCTACAACTTCTGCTACGCCACCTCCGGCGACGGGATTGCATGGAAAAAGCCGCTCATCAACAAGAAAGAACGAAATAACGTCATCCGCGGGCTCAAACCAAAACCCCACGCATCGCCCGGCATCTTCAAGGACCCTCACGAAGCCAATCCCGCGCGCCGCTACAAGATGATGTGTTCCGGCGACTCCGGACCTCCCAGGACGAGGTCCACCAACGTGGCCTACTCGCCCGACGGAATCAACTGGACGACCGAACCGGCCAACCCCGTCGTCCCGTTCGCCGACAGTCCCTGTTACCCCTTCTGAGACGCCGTGCGCGGACGATACGCAGCCATTCTTCGATACGGCCCGCCCAATAAGCGATGGATCAGCCGCATCGAGAGCGACGACTTCGTGCACTGGTCTCCCAAGGTGACGGTCCTTCCGAGATCTCTGATCGATGAACCGCTGGAAACGGAACTCTATCAGATGGTGCCCATGCAATATGAAGGGGTGTATTTCGGTCTTATTTCCACCTACAATGGCGGCACAATGGAGAAAATCCCGAAGGGCCAGGAGTGGAAAGACAGGGTCAATGTCCAGTTGGCTTACAGCCGCAATGGAGTAACCTGGCACCGCGTCGGCGCC
Organism: Phycisphaerae bacterium; assembly: GCA_030754715.1. Taxonomy (GTDB): domain Bacteria; phylum Planctomycetota; class Phycisphaerae; order SM23-33; family SM23-33; genus JASLZV01. The sequence goes on along the minus strand of JASLZV010000035.1, from coordinate 1,493 downwards.
GACGGCATCGCGCCGCACGTCCGTCGCCACCATCGCGAACCCGAAAACAAGAACTTCTGGAAGCATTGGAGGGATATAGCCAGAAAAATGACGTTTATCCCCTGCGGCCGAGGCGGTAAGGACTGGGACTGGGGCCAAATCTACCCCTGCTACCCGCCACAGGTGGTCGGCAACGAGATCCGGATATACTACATGGCCCGCGCCGAGCGGCACTATGCCCGACACCACAACGCGATCGGACCAAACAGCATCGGCCTGGCTACACTTCGCCTGGATGGGTTCATGTCGCTGGAGGCCGCAAAGGCCGGGACCATCACCACCAGGAAGTTTGTCTTCATCGGCGACACGCTGGAAATGATTGCCGATACCGCAGGCGAGTCTATCCGCGTCGAGGCTCTCGACGCCAAAGGCGACGTCATCCAGAGATTCTCGAAGAAGGATTGCACGCCGATAACCACTGACAGAGTCCGGCACATACTCAGGTGGAAGGGCAAGAGCAACTGCCGGCTGCTCCAGGTCAGATCGACTTCACTGCGATTTCATGTGAACAAGGCCAAACTGTATTTCTTCACGCCGCGGATCCGACACAAGCATTACGTCCGTTCATACGATTGTAAGGCTTCGATGGCGATTGGGGCGTCGGTGCAGACCAACCGCCTGCGGGCGAAGATGGAGTTGAAATGAACGTAAAGGGCAAAACACTCCCCAACGCTATTGTCAGCAACGGCACGGACGTAACCTGTGCCGACGCCGACGGAAATTACCGCCTGCCGCTGCGGGGAACTCACGTATACTGTGTCGTAACGCCCGGCTATTCACCTTTCAAAGGTGCCGTTGTGCCGTTGTCCGGTGCGGACCGAATCTACGATTTTCTGCCGGAGCCCTGCGAGCATCCGAGAGGCGCGTTTGTCTTCGCCCAAATGGCCGATTGCCACGTTGCGGAGCCCGGATCCGAAACGATCAGCAATGACGGCGTCAATCCTGACCTTTTTGAATCGGCCCTTCGGCAGATTCGCCGGGAAGCAAGCCCTGATTTCGTTATGCTCACGGGCGATCAAGTCCAGAAGGGCACGCTTGGGGAGATTAGTCTGGTAAACGACGTGATCAAGAGCGTTGGACTGCCTGCTGTGCATGTCAATGGAAATCACGAAGGAGACGTGGTCCGAGACGATGCTGCCGAAGTGGGTCCGGCAGGTGAGAATTTCGATACCTATTTTGGTCCCAAGCGGTTC
>JASLZV010000035.1:0-251 GCA_030754715.1 Phycisphaerae bacterium | reverse complement strand
TCTTTTGGGGGCGGTATCTGTTCATCGTATTGGACTGCATGAGTTCCCTGAGGCCCGAGCAGCATGAATGGTTGAACTCACTATTGGCTAGCGTGCCAGCCAAAACTCCGTTGGTGGCAAGCATTCACCATCCCGATATGCTATTCTGGTGGTTCCCAGAACTTTTTGATCACAACTTGCGGCTGGCAATCTCGGGGCACTATCACACACCTCGGACGTTCTGCCACGATGGCGTTATGCATTCGAGTCTC
>JASLZV010000359.1 GCA_030754715.1 Phycisphaerae bacterium | reverse complement strand
GGCTTTATCTTGATAAATTGCAACGCCTTATTGATTTTCTCCGCCTGGACGACATCCGGATTTCCCTGCCGTAACCACCCCACCGACATCACACGACTGCTTTATTGGCAGATTGCCCGGCAGGTGCGGTTGCGACGAATTCCGCTGAACACGGAGGATTACTTAGGGCAGAGGACACATCGCAGAGCAGGCAGGCTGTCAAGTCTGCTCAATCCGGAGCCCAATCTTCGCACATCGCCTGCGTTTGTCCTCGCTTATCGCGGCTTGGCAGAATCCGAAATCGAAATCGAGAAAATTCTTGACTGCGCGCCGGCCGGGCCGTAACTTCATCCAACTTGGCATGTTGGGCCAGGAGAGCGGTTCTCTGCGCCCGCCAACAGCGCGTTTGCACGAACTTCAGAGAATAAAAGCCGGCGGGCCGGATGCTACGGAACAAATCCGGAACCACCCCGGACGGAGGTAAAGTGTTGCCTGCTAATTTGGTTACACAGTTGATCGGCTCGGGAATTCACTTTGGCCACCGCGTGGGCAAGTGGAACCCGAAAATGAAGCCATACATCTTCGGCAAGCGGAACCTGATCCACGTGATCAACGTGAAGGAAACGCTTCGCGGCATCTTGGCGGCGCGAAAGTTTCTTGAGAGGGTGGTTGCCGGAGGCAAGGATGTGGTGTTTGTAGGAACCAAGCGTCAGGCCTACAAAACTATCCAGGAAAGTGCCGATAAGGTCGGCATGCACTGGGTTAACGACCGCTGGCTCGGTGGGACGTTGACCAACTTCCGAGAAATTCGCCGCCGCGTTGGGCGGCTGGATGAACTCGAACAGATGGAAGCCGACGGGTTGCTGGACGCCTACTCAAAGAAACAGGGGGCGACTTTGCGCCGTGAAATGCGCAAGATACTGCGCAATCTCGGCGGTATCCGGAAGATGACGGCTCTGCCCGGCGCGCTGGTGGCGGTGGACCAGCACCGGGAGATCATCGCCATTCGCGAGGCCCGCAAACTCCACATCCCGGTCGTATGCCTGCTGGACACCGACAGCGATCCCGACCTGGTGGACATTCCCATCCCCGGCAACGACGACGCCATGACGGCAATCACCCTGGTGATCGAGACGCTTGCCGAGGCGGTCCAGGCGGGCCTGCACAGCCGGCTGGAACTGGCCGACAAGGATCAGCCAACCCCGCGGCGCCGCAGCCTCCGGTCAACCACCGCGCGGGCCGATGAGACGCCGTCAGAGGTCAAAACGGACGACCAACCCACCACCGAGCCGGTCCCGGCGGATGCAGCCCCAGCCACCGAGGCCCCAGCCACCGAGGCCCCTGCCACCAAAGTGCCTGCCGACAGGCGAGAAACTCCGGCCGGCAAGGCTGGCGAGGGCGATCAAACCACGCAGGCATAATCCAGTCGAACGTGCGATTTGGATAAGAGTTTCCAGGAGCAATAATGGCTGACATTACCGCTGCAATGGTAAAGGCCCTTCGAGAAGAGACCGGAGGGGGCATGATGGAATGCAAAAAGGCGTTGATCGAGGCCGGCGGTAACGCAGAAGACGCAAGGGATGCACTGCGGGCCAAGGGCCTGGCGATGGCCGAAAAGAAGGCTGGGCGGGACACTAGCGAAGGCCTGGTTGCCATTGCCTCCGGAGAGGGTCAAGCCGCCATGGTTGAGGTCCGCTGCGAAACCGACTTCTGCGCTCGCAACGATGAATTCAGAACCATGGTCGCCAACATAGCGAATATGGCCCTAGCCGGCGGTGAAGGTAACGTCGAGGCTACCGAGGCCATTACCCAGCGCGTCCAGGAGGTTCTGGCCAAGATCGGCGAGAACATCTCTTACACCCACGGCGTGAAGATCTGCGCGAGCAAGATTGGGACCTACGTCCATCACAACGGAAAGGTGGGTGTGATCGTCGGTGTGGAAGGCGAGGCAGCCGGCGAAACCCTGACCGACCTGTGCATGCACATCGCCTTCGCCAACCCGATAGGCATCATGCCGGACGACATTCCCCAGGACTTAGTCACCAAGGAAAAGGAAATCGCCAAACAACAGGCGATTGAGTCGGGAAAACCGCCCGAAATTGCCGAGAAAATGGTTATAGGCAAGATCAATAAGTTCCTTGCTGAGCGTGCACTGCTGG
>JASLZV010000358.1 GCA_030754715.1 Phycisphaerae bacterium | reverse complement strand
TTGTTGAACATAAGGAAAGCCATGCCCGTTTCCTGCGCCGACAGCAGCCGTATGTCCAGCACCTCCACCTCATAGGTCAACCCCGCCAGCGTCTCCAGCCGCCCAAGGTCCGGCCCCAATTCGGTGATCGGTTTTCCTATCACGATCTTCGAACGATACACGCCCGGCTTTGCATCATCCGGCACGTGGACGGTAACCCAGAATCGCCGGGTCGTGCTGGCCGCGATGTCCACCGTGTCTTTCTTCAGCAGGAAACACTCGATATCCTTCTTCGTCCATTCCTTGAAGGGATCCACCAGGCGAACCTCAACTGCCGCTTTCGGTATCGCCGAGCCCCCCCTGCCCTTCAGGTCGCTCGCCAACTCAACGCGCACGCCCTTCAATTCGACCGACGAGCGTATCGAAAACGTCGCGGGCTCGTACTCTCCCGGAGAAGCGAACACGCGAACTGCATCGGTCACCTGTTTCTTCCGCGGCTCGGTTGCCAGGCTCCCGCGCTCCAGATAATTGGTCACGAAAACCACCGGCCGCCCGTCCTCGCCTGACGCATCCCGGCAAAACGCCGTGAATGTCGCACACCCGATCAGCATCGCCACAAGCGGCCACGTTCTCCCCAACACGACGCCAAGTTGGCCGACAGATTGACTGTTCATTCGCATCCTGATCTCCTTTCAAATCTTAAAAACGCCTCAGTCATACGATGGAACGTAATGCTTGTTAAGATTGCGCGGCGTGAATGAATACAGTTTCGCCTTTCGCAGATAAAAGCGGAGCTTGATCGGCCGCGCCTGGATCAGGTGGCTGTCCTTTTGGCCCTTCCAACTCAGCACGTGCCGGACGCTGTCGGTCTTGATCGGCACGCAGTCTTTCCTGGTGAACCCTTCGATCACCTTGCCGTCCGCCCCAAGCGCCTCGACCGTAATCGACCCGCCCTTGGCGTTTGCGTTTACCTCCAGCGTGTCGCCAACGAACACAAACTTCTTCGTCGTCATCGTCCCGGCCGCCGCCGCATCGACCGACACAAACCCGTCCAGCCGCAGCGTCGCCAGGCCGATCCCGGTCTTCGTGTCTTTGTCGCCGTGATAACTCGCCCAGTGCCGGTTGGTGCGCCCGGAGTAATAAATCCGTATCTCGTCGCCTCTAACCATCGGCGCCTGCAGCACATATATTGCACCCCAGTCCCATTCCTTCCCGTGCTTGCCCCAGGGAAGGAACGTCGCCGCCCTCGAAAAAGCCTTCCAGTCCCGCTTCTTGCGGTGATCGGCAGCCGTCATGGCCCCGCCTTTGCCCACCCGCGACCACGTGCGGCCGTTCCTGCTGAAGGCAATCTGCACGTCGGTCTTGTCCATCCATGATTCCTTATCCTTCGGGATCGTCTTGATCGTCTCGCCGTGGTAGGTCGAGACAAAGCCGATGTACACGCCCTCGTACTGCATCACTTCCATCTGGTAGAGTTTCGTGCTGAACGGCCGGTCCATCTTGGCCGCACTCTGCCAAAACAGAGTCACCTTCGGCGACCAGTTGATGAAATCTTCGCTCTCGATCATTGAGATCGCCCGCGTGTTCGGCGGGCCGTACCGCAGGTAGGCCACGTATCGCTTCCGCTGCGGGTCCCAGAACGGGCAGCAGTGCGAATCGCTGAACGGAATCAGCGGATTCTCCGCATACGGCTTCCAGAAAACGCCGTCCGGCGAGTAGGCCGCGCTGGTTGATGCGGTCTTGGCCGTCCCGTCGGGATAATCGCTGTACAGCATCTTGTAGCGGCGCTCGTCGTCGGGCTCGTGGGGGTCCTTGAACACACCCGCGCAGTTGAACTCGATCGTCCCGCCGAAAACGATGTTGGTGTGTTCCTTGGCACTCCACGGCGTGGTCAGATGCTTGCGCCACTGGATGCCGTCGGGCGAAGTGGAATAGCACAACACCTTCCTCTTGGGCTTGGCCGACCATGAGCCGTACCACATCTTGTAGAACCCCTCCTCGTCGTCGTACATGACCGAACTGAACACCAATACATCTTCCCAGGGCTTGTCGCGGACGATCAGCGGATTGCGCTGATGTTTGACCGGCTGATTGAGAACCTTTTCGGCCCCCTTGAGTTCTTCGATGATGTAGTCATCGATGAACAGCTGCTTACCGTTGAGAATTAT
>JASLZV010000357.1 GCA_030754715.1 Phycisphaerae bacterium | reverse complement strand
GGATCATAGCAGCGGCCGAAATTGCCGACGTGGAGGCCATTCACCCCGGTTACGGCTTCCTGGCGGAGAATCCTCACTTTGCCGAGGTTTGCCGCGACTGCAAGATTGAGTTCATCGGCCCGAGCGTCGAAAGCATGAGGCTGCTGGGCGACAAGATCCAGGCCAAGGAGTTGGCCAGCCGGTCCGATGTGCCGATGGCCCCCCACTCGGAAGGGCTGGTGGAAACGGTCCAGGACGCCGTCGTAGCCGCAGAGAAGATCGGCTATCCGGTGGCGATCAAGGCGGCCGCCGGCGGAGGAGGGCGCGGCATTCGATTTGCTCACAATGAGGCTACTCTCAAGAGCCTGTTCAAGCAGGCGCAGGCCGAGGCCGAGGCGGCCTTCAAGGACGGGCGGCTGTACATGGAAAAATGCTTCGACAACTTTCGCCACATCGAGGTGCAGTTACTTGGCGACCATCATGGTAACATCGTGCATCTCTATGAGCGTGAGTGTTCGGTGCAGCGGCGGCGGCAGAAGTTGATCGAGGAGACGCCCGCCCCCAGCCTTAGTCCCGCCGTGCGGCAGGCGCTGTGCGACGCAGCCATTCGTCTGGCCAAGGCTAGCGACTACTACAATGCCGGCACGATCGAATTCATTCTCGATTCCGAAGACAACTTCTACTTTCTGGAAGTCAACACGCGGATCCAGGTCGAGCATCCGATTACGGAAATGACAACCGGCGTGGACCTGGTGAAGTGGCAGTTACGAGTGGCTTCGGGCGAGAGGCTGGCGTTCAGCCAGGAGGATATTTCCCAGGATGGTGTGGCCATTGAGTGCCGCATCAATGCTGAGGATCCGGACAATGGTTTCCTCCCATCTCCGGGGCGGGTGGAGGCATTCGTTGCACCCGGAGGGCCCGGCGTGCGATGGGATTCTCACGTCTATCAGGGCTATACGATTCCCCCCACGTACGACTCGATGGTGGGCAAGTTGATCGTGCACAGGTCCACGCGCCCCGAGGCCATCGCCACGGCCAGGCGGGCCCTGGAGGAGTTCGTTATCCAGCCGACCAGGACCACGGCTTCCCTCTGCCGCAGAGTCCTGTCACACGAAAAGTTCCTGCTGGGGCAGTGGGATACGACGTACATAGAGCGAGAGATGTTGAGCGGTTAACTTTGCGGCCCGCTGGGGCCTCAGGGGGCCTCGGGAGGTGTTTGTGGGCGGGATAACCAAAGGCAACGTCGTAATCGGACAATCAGGCGGACCGACCGCTGTGATAAATCAGTCGCTGGTCGGAGCCGTTGAGATGCTGCGCGATCGAGGGTCGGTCGGACGCATCCTCGGCGCACGGCACGGTGTGCGCGGGATTGTCGAGGAGAATTTCACCGATCTCAAGAAGGTCCCCAAGCGTATCCTTGAGGCCGTTGCGAAGACCCCTGCCGCGGCGCTGGGCTCCAGCCGCGACAAGCCCGACGAGGCTTACTGCAGGAAAATTTTCGAGGTCTTCGAAAAATATGACGTGCGTCATTTCTTTTACATTGGCGGCAACGACTCGGCCGACACGGCGCGGATCGTGAACGAACTTGCCAAGGCCGGCGACTACGAACTTCGAACGTTTCACATTCCCAAGACTATCGACAACGATCTTCGCGTAACCGATCACTGCCCCGGCTACGGGTCGGCCGCACGATTTGTCGCCTCGGCGTTCATGGGTGACGACCGCGACGTTGCAGCCCTGCCCGGGGTCAAGATAAACGTCGTAATGGGCCGCCACGCCGGCTGGCTGACCGCGGCGAGCACGCTCGGACGCGGCGACAGAAATGACGGTCCGCACCTCGTCTATGTCCCGGAGGTTCCGTTTGTCCTGACGCGGTTCATCAGCGATGTCAAGGAAGTGTACGGCAGACTCGGTCGCTGCCAGATTGCGGTTTCCGAGGGCGTCGCGGACAAGTCCGGCGCGGCCATCGTGCAGGTTCTGGCCGGTAAACTCGGCAAGAAGGTTGAACTTGACAGTCACGGAAACGTGCAGTTGTCCGGTTCGGGCACCTTGGGCGACTTCCTAGCCGACTACATCAAGGTCAGACTCGGCGGCCGAAAAAGGGCGTTGCGCGTCCGGGCTGACACGTTCGGGTATCTACAGCGGAGTTTCGTCGGCTGCGCCTCGCCGGTGGACCAGATAGAGGCGCGGATAGTCGGG
>JASLZV010000356.1 GCA_030754715.1 Phycisphaerae bacterium | reverse complement strand
AAGGAATGAGTCCGAAGATGCCCTCAATACCGTCCGCTCGCGGTTTAGCATCGACAACACGGTTTTCAAGACAACCTCATCAGACGCTTTCGACGCCGACTTTTGCAAAGGCAGCATCACCGATTCCCGTTTCGACAGCTGCGGCAATGACGCCATTGACGTCTCGGGGAGCGGCATCACGCTGCGCGACATTTCAATAACCCGCGCCGGCGACAAGGGCATAAGCATCGGAGAAAAAAGTTCCGCAACCGCCGAGAACATCAAGATTGCAAACAGTGAAATTGGCGTGGCGTCCAAAGACACATCCGACATTGTGCTCGATAACGTGGTTTTGCGCAACACCAAGATCGGTTTTGCAGCCTATCAGAAAAAACCCGAGTTCGGCCCGGCCTCCATCCGCATCTCACACCTCCAGACACATAACGTCAAGATTCCCTATCTGCTTGAAACACAGTCGAATCTAACTGTGGACGGCAAGGCAATGCGCGCCAGCCAAAAGAACGTCAAGGTTATTCTCTACGGAGCCGAATACGGCAAGAGCAGTAAGTGAGGCCGCGGTTGGCCTCCCGGCGCTTCGCATCGCCCCATGGACAGCAAGACCGTGTAACCCTATGAAACACATTGACGACAATTACCGATATGAACGCAAGTTTGTCATTTCGGCCCTTACGCCGCACGAAGTCGAAGCCGAACTGTCGTCACACCCGGCAATGTTTGGTGAGATATATCATCAGCGTTTCGTGAACAACATATATTTCGATTCCATCGGATTCAGGAGTTACCTTGACAATCTTGACGGACTGACCGCCAGAAGGAAAATTCGCATTCGCTGGTACGATGATTTGTTTGGGCGCATAGGCGCACCTATCCTGGAATGCAAGATAAAGCGCGACCTGTTGGGCCGAAAGGAATCATACCCCCTGCGGGCATTTACCCTGGATACCAACTGCGACATCCGAGTGTTGCTGGAGTCGCTTGACGGGGCGGAACTGCCTCCGGCCCTTAGAGAGCAACTATCGATGGTCAGGCCGGTCCTTTTGAACCGATACAGCAGGAAGTACTTTCGGTCGGCGGACGGGGATTTTCGCGTAACAATCGACACCGATTTGGTGTCTTACCAAATAGACAATTACAACAATCTGTTTTTACATAAGACCCCGTACGATCATCACGTGATCCTTGAGTTGAAATACAACAGCAACGTGAGTGACGAAGCCGACCTCATAGCAACGTTGTTTCCTTTTCGCATAACAAAGAGTTCAAAGTACGTAGGCGGCATTGAGGAACTGTATGTGCGCCTGTAGTCGATGTTGCGATCGCAGCGCACGGCTGCGCTGCCACGGCGCCGGCGCCGCGCGTGGCAGGAAATATCCGGAGGTTGAAATAGGCAAATGCGAGCAACGCGCGCGGTGGGCCTGCGCCTGAAACATTGGGTTCAACAGCAGCCACCGGTCATCTGGATCATTTTGGCCATTTCACTTGCGGGTAGAATCACAATCGCGTGGTCCATCCCATTCTACCCGGATGAATTGTACGAACTGCTGGCCGCCAAGATGATTCTCCTGAAAGGCGCAGCGGTATTCCCCTCCGGGACACTATGGCCGATGGGAGGGCCTTTGGTTTACCTCCAAGCGCCCCTTGTCGGCATTTTCGGCTTCGTGGAGGGGGCGACAAGATTGCCCACCGTGATACTTTCGACTGTGGGGATATACCTTTTATATCGCTGGGGGAAGGATTTGTTTGGAAGACACGCGGCGGCCATTGCCGCGTTTGCCATGGCGGTGGACCCTGATGCGGTTGTGTGGGGCGCGTACGCCCGGCCGTACTCGGTTAGTCCTTTGATGGTGCTGCTGACTTTGCTTTTGCTGCGCCGCGCGTCCGCCAGAACGGCCCGCCGGCAGGCCGGGCTTTGGGCCGCCCTGGCGATGGTCATCACCGTCTGGATGCTTCCGCTGATCATACTGTGGCTGCCCGCTTTTTTCGCGGCGTACGTTATCTGGAGCCGGCGGGTGCTTTGGGGGCGCATCATGGTCATCGGCGCCGCTTCCGGCGTTGGGACAGCGTTGGTGGTTGCAGGGATGTACTTGGGCGACCCGGGCCTGTTCAAATCGAGTACGATGTCCGGTGGGATGCTCAGCGGATCGGTGGTGAAGGCCGTATTCCAAAGAGACCTGCCCTACTTCAGTGAATAC
>JASLZV010000355.1 GCA_030754715.1 Phycisphaerae bacterium | reverse complement strand
TGATCGTCCAGACATCCAGGATAACGTTCGGCGGCTGCTGGAGGGCATCGGCTGGAAAGGCGCTGCCGACGTGGATCTCATTCTCGACCCGCGCGACAACGTCCCGAAAATCCTGGAAATAAACCCGCGCGTCACTGCAGGAATCAAAATCGGTTTTGCGGCAGGAATCGACTATGCCGACCTGCACGTTCGTCTTGCGATGGGTAGGCCGATCCCTGTGATTGACAGGTACAAACTCGGTGTATATTCGCGCAATCTTTGCATGGATGTTCTGTGGTACTTGTTTTCGGACAGGAGGGCGAGGCGATCCGCTTGGCCGCCGTTCTTCAAATTCTTCGGCAAAAATATCTGTTACCAAACCTTCGGCGCCGATGACCCGTTGCCCTTATTGGGATTTGCCCTTTGCAATGTGCGGAAGTACGCCAACCGGCGCGTGTGGAAGACCAAACTCGGCCGGGATTTCTAGCCGGCGCGGGCTGGAGGAACTGCAATGATAAACGCCCTGACCGTCGACGTTGAAGACTACTACTGGCTGTTTTCGCGGTATCGATTCGACTTACAGACCGACCCCGGAGACGCCGTGGTCCGTTGCACCCGACGCCTGCTGAACCTTTTCGATCGACATCAGGTCAAGGCTACCTTCTTCGTGCTGGGTCAGGTAGGTTGGAATCACCCGCGTGTGGTCAAGGACATCGCCGCCCGTGGGCATGAACTTGCTTCTCACGGCCACAGCCACATGCAGTTATTCAAGTCCACTCCGACCGAGTTCCGTGCACGGATACGCGATGCGAAAAAATGCATCGAAGATCTGGGCCAGTGCACGCTGCTCGGGCACCGAGCACCGGCGTTTTCGCTTCGCCCGGACACACAGTGGGCACTGGAAGTCCTGGCGGAAGCGGGCTTTAGGTACGACAGCAGTATCTCCCCCGCTTCGGTACGACGGTACGGTTGGCCGGGGGTGCCCGAGAATATACACCGAATGAATCTGCCGAATGGATCGACCATCATTGAGGCCCCGATTCCGCCGGTTCACGTCTTGGGAAAGGCATTGCCGGCCTGCGGAGGTGGATACCTCCGCCATTTCCCCTATTGGTATACTCACTGGGCGTTTCGGCGAATCGAGCGACATCGACCGGTCATCGTTTACACCCACCCCTATGAGATAGACACCGAACCCCCTTCTCGGAAGTTTACAGAGGCATTGAAGAAAGCCCCCCGAGAACACAAAAGGTATCACCGCGCTCTATGCCGCAATCGCTCAACGGTCTTGAACAAACTCGAGCGGCTGCTCAAGACGTTTCGTTTTGCTCCTCTGGGTTGCGTAATTGATAGCGTCCTGGGGAGGGATTCTCAGGCGCCGAAGTCTGACGAACTACCCGGCGAATGACTCGGCTGGCGGACCGCACGTCCTATCCCCACGCGCCGGACCTCATGTTTCTTTGGCCGGCAGGTCTTTCGGCTCACAGAAGAAGGCCTGGTCGAATCGCAACATGAATAGATCGTTGGTCCAGCGGTGCGTACTGATGGAAGGTTGTCGCCCCAGCAGCAGTTCGAGGATCCAGCGGGGAGAGTCGGCCCCGGCACGGATAGAAAGAGGCACGCCCCCGCCGAACCGCGGGTTGATCTCGATGAAAACGATTTCATCTTCAGGGGTCAGGAAGCATTGGATGGTCGTCATGCCGACGCAGCCACCCAAAACCTCTATCATCCGACAACTCTCCTGCATGATTCGCGCGTGCTGGACGGTCTGACCCTTGGACACTTCTCCGCTGCGCACCTCATAGCGCAGCCGAGGGACGGCACAGCGGGGCCTGCAGTCGAAGTCCACGAACACGTCCACCGTGTGCTCGGCGCCGTCGATGAATTCCTGCACGATCAACTCGGGGCGAACGTGCAGGTGATAATCCAGGGCCTGTTGGTCGGTGATCTTGCGTGCTTCCGCGGAGGAACTGCCATCGCGTGGCTTGACGAACAGAGGGTAGGAAGGCTTCCGAAGTTCCTCGTTGCTCAGAATACGTGGTGTGCGAAAACCGTTTTCCACGAGGAATTCGGTGGTAAGGACTTTATCCATGGATATCCGGATAGTCTCGGGGGACGAGATGATCACCTTGGTGCCGGCGGCGACGAAGTCTTCCTGGGCATCGGACAGCAGCGGCAACTCCGGATCGATCAGCGGAATGACGGCGTCTATGCGATTC
>JASLZV010000354.1 GCA_030754715.1 Phycisphaerae bacterium | reverse complement strand
AAGCGTATTGCGATACTCCTCCGCCGTACGCTCCAGTCGCAATTGAGCGTTGAGCAGGTCCTGGGCGGCCTGGTCCTCCTGAATACGCGACACCTGACCGCTGTCAGCCAGGACCTCCGTCAGGGCCAGCGTACGCTTCAACCGGTCGATGTTGGATTTTTCGTTCTCCAGTTCGTCGCGCTTCTGCAGAACCGAGTAATAGTCCGTCACAATGTCCACCGTGAACGTCTGGGTAAATCGCTCGTACTCGAACACGTCGAACAGAAAATCCCGCTCCAGGCGGTACTGGTCTTCGTAGGCAAAACCGCGCCACGCCCCGCGCAGCAGTGGCTGGGTGAAGTTCGCATCCAGCATCGATCCGAACGTCTGGCTGTTCCATGTGGCGAAATCGGTAGCCGCGTCCAGCGCCCAGGCCAGCGTGAACACCCCGCCGTGGATGAATCGCTGTGTTATCGACAGTTCTGCCGTCCCCGAGGCGATGGGATCTTCCGACTGTGCGTGCTGCTTGACGTGTTCGGTCTCGTTGTCCAGGACGAGGTCCGCCAGCGGCCAGTTCCACGACCGCCGCCTGTTGGCCACCGTCAGGGCCGAACTGTATATCGCCTCCTTGCGATTCTGCAGGTTGCGGCTGGAGCGGAAGGCAATTTCAAGACATTCATCGAGTGTGAGTTTGATCGCCTTGCCCGTCCCGACCGTGATAACTCTTGAACCCACGGCGATGCTTTGTCCCTTGCCTTCGGCCGCCAGGGGCGAATACTCCATGCCGAACGGCTTTCTCTCGCCCAGCGCCTGTCCCCGGCCTGCCTTGATAGTCGAGTAAGCGGCCCGGTCGGCCTGGGTGCGGTAGAAGTCCGCACAGCCCCCGCCGGCCGCCGCGGCCGCCGCTATCGCCAGCACGAATTTCAGACTGTAATTCACAATCTTCGATCCTCAGCCGGCGCTTCGTCGTTCGCAGCCGACAACCGGTGTCAGTCTTCCTCGATGTACCTCTGGCTCATGAGGAAACTGATCCGGTTCATGATGTCCTTCGGCAGCGTTTTGCGAAGGATCTTCCTGGCCTCGCCCATGTTGGTCCGCCGTGTCACATGAACGATGATAATATGCTCGTTCCGCATCCCCTCCAGAACCTCCGCCAGGTCCCGCACGTGGAGATGACGCCCCGCACGGGCGCGTTCCGTGTGCTCGTCGTCGAAGAACGTACATTCCACCAGCAGCGCCTTGGCATCGCAGACGTGCGCCAGGTCGGAATAATTGCCCTTGCCTGTATCGCCCAGGTAGGCCACCTGCGGAAACTCCACGCGGTTTGTAATTTCGACGCCCTTCTTCTTGAGTTCGACAATCTGCGGGCCGCTCAGATCCTGCTTCAAAAATTCCTCCTTCATTTTGTGGCGCACGTCGATGATCGCGAATCCCAGAGATCCGGCCACGTGTCGGGAGGCGAAGGCTCGAACGGCCAGCCCGCGGCGGACCTCATGGTTGTCTCCATGCCCCATGCCCACAAACCTGTGCGGCGGGACGTGCCCCTCAACCCGACCCCACGCGCGCATCAGGCCCTCCAGCGGGCCGACCAGATTGTTCGGCACCAACGCCACGCCGTCTTCTATGCCCTGGAAGTCACGCTGGGCAAAATAATACGCGATGCCCGCTACGTGGTCCGCATGTCCGTGGCTCAACAGCACGTGGTTGGCCGTCAACGCCTCACGCGGGCACTTGCCGATGTCAAAAACGCAGTCAAACTCCGGTGCGACGATCACTGTCTCCTCACCCCCCACGCTGTAACCCGCCAGGGTAAAATCGCCAACCTGCACCTGCGACAGTTTGTAGGGCCGTATCTTCATTCCACCGTCTATGCTTCTTAGAGAAACCCCATATCCCCCATGATATTGCCCCCAAAGGCCGCTGAAAACCGTAAATTTTACCCGCCTGTGGCCTGGCCGCTGTCGCGGGCCTGCTGCGCCGATGCACCGAACCGCCCGGTCGGTGCGGCCACAAATCCCCGCGCGCCGCCCGCGCCGGCAAAAAAATTCCCCTCAGTCGACGATAACCTTGCGCACGTTGTCCTCGTTGACCGGCTGGATGATCCCCCGGTCGGTAATGATGCCCGTCACCAAGTCCCCCGGGGTAACGTCGAAGGCCGGGCTGTACACCTTGGCGCCAGTCGGGGCGGTCCGACGCCCGAACCCCTCGACAATCTCCTCGCCGCCG
>JASLZV010000353.1 GCA_030754715.1 Phycisphaerae bacterium | reverse complement strand
ATGCCCAGCAGTGTCACGGTCGCCGGCTCGGGCAAAAAGGAGTCAGCGAGCCTGATGTTGTCGTAGCCCTGATCGCGATTGCCCGGGGCACCGGTGTATATATACATCCTGTCGGGGTACCATTCGTTCGTATACGTTTCACTAACCCACGACGTAGTTTTATTGGGGTTTTGGATGCTGCTGTACTTCCATTTGAACGTCTTATTGAGCAGATCGGCTATCCCCTCAAAATGAAGGTCCGTATCTTCACCCGACACAAGTGCGGGACTGACACTATGAACTGCATCACCCATTCCCATTTGTGTCTGAGGAAAAGGCGAGTTGACGTTATCCAAGGCAATGGACAGATTTCTGCCGTTGACGCTGTCCCTTACCCACCACTGAGGGCCGTTGACGAGAGAATTCGTGGCGCTTGGGCCGAACTTGATATCCATTTCAATGGTAAACTTGCCGGTGGTAACCCTCGTAAAATCTGCCTGATTGCCCATCGTGTGTGTGCCACTTAAGCTACCGCCCCCATTGGTACCTGCCTGCCCTACGGTAGTGACCTGTAGGGTATTACAGCAGCCCCCCCACAGATCAAAAGCCTGCCACGTCTGGCCAGTGTCTGCCGCCTGTCCCCCCAGGGCTCCAGATGTCTTGGAATCGAAATTCTCTGAAAAAATCGCAGAGGCCGTTGCATCCGCGGCCGTGAGCGTCACTGACGCAACTGCGGCGACGAGGACGGCCAGGATCGTGGTGATTCGTTGTGTGTTCAGCATGTCATTCTCCTTTGGTGGTTGCTGGCTCAAAAGTCACAAGCAGGAAAGTTTCGTTTCTCAAAGCCCGCGGCAGGCGTTCAGGCCGGGGCGGGCATGTTTTGCGGGTTTAACTTCCAGGGTCCGGGGGTCCCCGGCGGGGGTCCGGGGGTCAGGCCGCACGTCGGCGTCGCAGCATCGCCAGGCCGCCGATGCCCAGCAGTGTCACGGTCGCCGGCTCGGGCACCATTCGGAGTTTGCTCAGGCGAAGGTTGTCGAATCCGGGCGGCAGGTCGGTTTCACCGCCGAAATTGATCAGCATTCCAATCGTGTCGGGCGCGAAATTGAAAGGGATACTCTGCAGGGATGTTTCACCGAAAATGTGGTCGCCATCGAGGTCTTCCCAGATGGCCTGGGCCGTGCTGTTGATCGTGTCGACGTCCAGCGCCAGGTGCAGTCCGACCGGGTTGCCGCCGATGTCAAAAGTCGCGGGGGGGTAGCCGATGCCTTCGAAGTGAATCTTGCCGTTGGCCGGCTCCCACGCCACAATTATTTTGTTGCCGCCGTCCGTGTCGCTGAGCCAGAAGTGCGGATCTCCACTGCCACTTCCGGGATGGTACACATCGAACTCGAGCCGATATGTGCCGGGCGCCAGTTCGCCCACGGGCAGTAACGCAGCATCAAATCTTGCAGTGCCTGCGAAAGGTGAGTGGCCGACACCCTGGCCGGGGCCGTTGGGCTTGCCGCTGGTGTTCTCGACCGACACCGACTGGACAGGAGCATACGATGTACTCGCGAGCGAATCCACGAGGGCCTGATCGACAATGTACGTCTGACCCGTCGGCGCGGTCTGGCCCACCAGGTCGCCGGTGTTGTGTCCTTCGAAGTTGTCCTTAGCGATCACCTCCACCGCCCTGCCCGCAGGCGGGTTGTCTTCTTCGTAGAACCGCGTGTGCGTGTCTTGCACCTCGTGGTTGACGACCACGTGGTCCCACAAGGCCTCGGACGCGCCGTATCCGTCGCCGAAGCTCATACGGCCGGCCTCACCGCTCAGTTCCCCGACAGCCACGGTACCGACGAGTTGCCCATCGAAGATAAAGTCGACCCCAGCCTGACCCGGTGCCCGCGAGATGCGCGTGGTATGGAAACCGCCGTCGTGAGCCTGTTGCAGCAGGATCTGGAAATTGTCGTCCACGACCGAAACCGCGTTCTCCTCGAACGAAACGATCACGCCCTTGTCCTCTTCATAATCGTCGATGCTCATCATAACCGCCGAAGACGCCTGGAAGGATGCGATTGGATTCGGTGCGCTTATCGCATTGACGCGTGCTTCCACATGCCAGCCTTCGCTCTTGCGGAGGCTGACCGCAGCGATTGCAGGGTCGAGCCGATAAGTTCCCGATTGTGCGCCCTCGAACGTCTGGTGGAGCTGACCAATCGAGTTGGTATTGACCGACATGGTGGTGTCATGTGTAGCACC
>JASLZV010000352.1 GCA_030754715.1 Phycisphaerae bacterium | reverse complement strand
GCCGCGTCCGACGACCGGCCGACTTCGAACGCAGCGGAACCACCAAGGGCACAAAGGCCAGAAAGGTCACCGAGCAGGGGAAAAGACAGACCACAGAGGCACCGAGAGCACAGAGGGGGCGGAAGGCAACTCCTCGAAAAGGGGGACTGGCTCGAATGGCACTGCCGTGGGCAACAGTAGTTATATTCTATAGTTACGTCGTTTGTAACTCCTCCCGCAGCTTCCGACGCGACCGTTGCATCAGCGGGTAGCGATGCCGACGACGCTTCAGGACTCGCGGTTCGATCCGCCCCGGACGGTTGCCCACCTCATTGGCGGCAATCTGCGCCAACGCCATCCGGCACAGTCCACGCGCGTCGCGGCACGACCCGGTCGACAACAACATCCAGGAGGACAGGACCGTCTGACAAGCCAACGCGAAGCCCAGCCGACGCGGCTGCTTGTCGTGAACCGCGGCGGCCGTCGCGATGACCTTGCGGATCAGATTATACGCCAGCAACGTCACCCACACCTCGCGGCGGATCATCTCCGGGCTCTTGCACCGGAGGTGGTCCAGACCCAGGGTCTGTTTGATCTGTCGAATATCCAGTTCCACATTCCAGCGGAAGCCGTACAGTTCTGCGATGTCTTTCGGGGAATAGTCGTCGGGATCGGTCAGGGTGGTGACCACCGTCAGCGTTTCGGTTCTGCGGCCGGAGACGGTCACGTCAAAACGCACCTCGCGCAACGTCAGCGTCTCGGGAATCTTCTCATACTGTTCTTGCGGCATCCAGGGCGGCCTGGCAGGACGGGTCCAGGTAATCAGGTGGTCGCCGGGCCCCAGCCGCCGGCCGCGACGCAAGTCGCTGGAGCGACGCTGATGCAAGCGGGCGCAGACGTGCAGCCCGCGTTGGGCGAGCAACGCCAGCATCAGGAACGAGCAGTAGCAGCGGTCGAAGACCACCACGTCGTTTTCGTCGAAGGCGTCGAGGATCTCGCGGAGCAGCGCCGCTTCGCCGGTCTCCTTGCCTTCGTAGGGGCCGAAAGCCGCGTCGCAGACGCTCGCGGTCGCCAGCGAGAGCACCACGCAGGCGCGGGCGATGGGGAATCCGACGTCGGGGGCTTGCGACGTGAGTTGAGGGAATTGCTCTTGATTGGTCGGCGTGTCCTGCATGGTGAAGGTAAAGCCGTCGACCAGCTTGGCGTGCAGGCCTTTCCACAGCCACGACGGCTCGGTGGCGGTCTCCAGTTGCCGCGCCGAATCGACGGCCAGACGCCGCAGTGCGGGCAGGTCCAGCTTGGCCCGGGCGCGGCAGTAATCGCCGGTGTCTCCGGACGGGGGGCGCCGGCCGGTTTGCACCCTGTACGTGGCGATGTCCGCCACGGCCTGCGAGCACGCGGCGCCCTTGCCGTCGCGCAGGGTTTGGGCCAGAAAGGCCCACAGGACGATCTGCGTGGAGAACAGATCCTGTTGTCCAAACATCCCGTTCTCGTCGAGGAACGCCTTTTGAATGGACTCGGGCGACAAGACATTGGTGAACGGCAGCCCTTTCCGTTGTAGAAAGGCCTGGGCGATGCTAGAGAACTTGTTCTTGGGGTCGGTTGAACCGGTGGGTAGAATCATCATGGCAAAGCCCTCCCTGGCTTTGTTGGGCGAACAAGCCAAGGAGGGCTATCGTGATATCGGCCAAGGAAGGTCGAAAACATTATCGCAGGTGTCTGACACCCGTGCAATTCTCAAACGCAGGACAAGATTCGTGAAAACCTTGCCGTGTGTCCGTGGGAAGTTTACGCCGATCAGGACCAAAATGCACGGCAGTGCCATTCGCGGCAGACCCCTGTCGTAGATCGTCAGGGAGTCCTCCCCCACCGTGAGCGTGGCGTGGCCGCCCCTGAGAATGTACCCCCCGGTGAGATTGACCAGGCTTCCGCCTTCGACGCTTATGCTCACCGGTTGGCCCGCGCAGTCGAGCTTGCCGGAGATGTTGAGACCACTGGATACGTGCAGCGTGCCCCCGAGAAACTCGTATCGGCCGTCCCTATCGACGTGCAGGTAATCCGCAAGGTTTGTCCCGCCCATCTGTCGAAACAGGCCGGCCTGATGGGACGTGCCGCGCCAGCCGACCCACAGTTCGTCGGCCCAGAGAACCCCACCGCTGAACTCGTAGGTCCCGACGTGGCCGGGCCGCTCGCCCACACGAAGATAGGTGCCCGCACTATTCGTCCCGCCAGTCTGTTGGAAC
>JASLZV010000351.1:2001-2249 GCA_030754715.1 Phycisphaerae bacterium | reverse complement strand
AAGGATCTTCTTCATCCGCCCGGCCGTCTTGCGCGCCACGGCCATGTCCGGCGGCAGCATCTCAGCCGTGATCGGTCCGGCGTACTTAATCTTCTTCAGCGCCCCGGTCACCGCCTTCCAGTCAACGTCTCCGTCCATCAGGTCGCTGGTGAACCCGCTCATCCCCCCTCCGCCGTCGGTCCGCTTGAAGCCCTTGAAGTGCACCGCCTTGATCCGCTTGCCGAGGATCTCGATCCAGTGGTCCGGAT
>JASLZV010000351.1:0-1991 GCA_030754715.1 Phycisphaerae bacterium | reverse complement strand
CGGATAACCGTTGATCATGCAGTTGCCCACATCGAAATAGACCGCCACGCGGGGGCTTTTGAACTGGTCCACGAACGCCTTCAACGCCATCGGGTCGGTCAGGAAAAAATTCCAGACGTTTTCTATTCCCATCGTAACGCCCGTCGCTCTGGCGACCGGCAGACACTTGCGGAGCGCCTCGGTCGCGAGTTTCCACACGCGGGCGTACGGAACGACCCTGGCGTCCGGCATGAACGCCACGTCCACCGCACCGGGAACCACCAATATCACCCTCACGCCCAGCCACCGCGCCACCTGCAGGTATGCCTTCGTAAAGGCGACGGCCTTGTGGCGAACCGAGGCCCGAGGGTCGGTCAGAGACTGCTCCCAGTACACACCCGTGCACAGGCTTTCCATCTTCACACCCGTGTTTCGTGCGGCCCGGCGGATATCCCTACATCGCGCCTCGGTGATCCTAGGGCCCAATTCGCCGTGGCCGAACGTGAGTTCCACCCCGTCGTACCCCATCTTTTTGGCCTCGCTGAACGCCTGCTCAATCGGCTTGGCCCCGTCGAAATCGCCGAGCATCCAATAGTTGACCTGCTTGGTGTTTTTCATGCCTTTTGCCATTTGTCCCTTTTCCTTATTACAGCCGCGGTTTGACCGTCCTGCCGCTCAGCGCCGAAGCCG
The DNA here is from genome assembly GCA_030754715.1 of Phycisphaerae bacterium. Taxonomy (GTDB): domain Bacteria; phylum Planctomycetota; class Phycisphaerae; order SM23-33; family SM23-33; genus JASLZV01. Next base: position 1,322 of record JASLZV010000351.1, on the reverse strand, counting down.
TTTCGGCCTCGATCAGCATGACGCTTTGGGTGGCCGAGGCGGGCGTGACCACCGTCGATGCGCGATTCTTCTCAACGCAATCAACAAAGTGCCGCAGTTCGCTCTCGTATCCGTCCCGGGTCGCCGTCTTGACCTTCTTGGGCTTGCCCTTGGGGGGATACAGCAGCAGCCCGTCGGCGCCGTAGTCAAGTGTCGCCTTTTCCATCATAATCCGGAAGGACATGGAGAACGGGAACGCGGCGGGATACTCCCAGCCGGCCTCGGCCGTCACCAGCATGTTGTCGCGATATTCGTAACTGGTCACGATGTGGTCCAGCCGCCCTTTCGAAAAGCCCGAACCGCGGCTGGTAACCGACTTGGGTTTGCCGAACAGATAAAGCACAAAGTCAGCGTCGTGAATGTGCAGGTCCAGCGCACAGAGACCGCTCTTGACGGGATCCTGCAGCCAATTCCGATAGCTCCACGTCGGCGTGCACGAAAAACGGTTGAAGGCCGCCGACAACACCTTGCCGTACAGGCCGCTCTTGACCATCTTCCGGGCCTCAATATATCCCGGCCAGAAGCGCATGCAGTGCCCCACAAAAACCCTTCGTCTGGCTCGCCTAGCCGCCGCGGCCACCTTCCGGCACTGACCCGAAGTGCGGGCCAGCGGCTTCTCGCAAAACACGTGTTTCCCGGCCTTCAGCGCCGCCAACGCCGCTTCGGCATGGAGGTTCGTCGGCAGGGTGATGTCCACCACGTCCACATCATCGTCGCTGAGTAGTTGATCTAACCGGCTGCAGGCACGAACGCCGCTGAGGTCCTGCCGTCCGCCAGCGCCGCCGATATTGCCAGCAATCGACGACCAGTCGCCCCTGCGCTTCCTGGCGTCATCGTCGCAAATCGCCACGACCCTCGCATTCTTCATGCGGCCGTATACGTCGAAATGCATCTTCCCCATAAAACCCAGACCCACGATTCCCATGCGTAGTGTCATGTTCATGTCTCCTGTAAGTGGCCGACCAAAACCGCGGCGTCGGACCTTCCTATGTATCCCGATCGGCGCGAGGTGTCAACCTTTTTGCCGTGGAGCCTGCCCGAACAACCTGCGTCCGGCGAATCGGCGCAAGACCGCATCTTTTTCTACTCCTACCGGCAGATTTTCTGTTAGGATTCGCATCCTCCGTCGCCGCGCGACCTCGGCGGGGCGGACCAAAAGGACAGGACATGACGCGTTTTCTGATCTTTCTTTTCCCCGGAATGATGGACATGGTGGTGGGCTCGGTTCTTTTTGTCTGCTCCATTCGCATGGCCGACAGCGGCGCCAGTGCAACCGCCGTAGC
>JASLZV010000350.1 GCA_030754715.1 Phycisphaerae bacterium | reverse complement strand
GGCATCGTGTACGACGGTGTTATCGTTCACCCCGGCCGACAGCCCACCTGGGATGTTGAAGGAGCTTGAGGTCTTGCTGTCGTATGCGACATTGCCGAGACCGGTGATATTCAACGTTCCACTGGGCAAGAACCCGCTGGTGTCGCGAGCGTTGAGGGTCGTGGCGCCAGCGCTGACAGTACCGTTGGTCCGCAAACTGGCACCGCGGGAGGGAGAAGACCACGCATCGGCGCTGGACGTGCCTGAGTTGTTGTCATCGCCGTTGACCGGATCAACGTAGTAATCCGCGGCGAAGGCAGGTGCCGTGGCCAAAGCCAGTACGGCCAGAACGATCGTTGACAGTTGTGTGAGTGTGCGTGTCATCTTCCATTTCTCCAGGTGAGTCGTTAGTCCGTATTTGGACAGTCTTGTTTTGGTTTCGCCAGGCCCGACACCGGACCGTGTGTTCTCGCTGACCGAGATGCAATCGACGTACCCAGCGGCTCGTGCAACGAAAAGGGACGCACAGAGATGAGAACGTAAATACTTGTGTGATTTGTTCTTACGACGGTATCGTCGTCAGGAAAGGTCTGATAACAATAGTATAGTTATCGGACCTAGCCAAAATGGCTACCCAATTTGGAGGCCAGAATTGGCCATCGCGCACCGACAGATACCGGCGTGCGCAAGAAGCGCACCGAAGACGACCGGCATCGGCAGTCCAGCGCTCGCGCAGAACGGGGCAGAGATTGCAACGCAAGTAGCTTATTTAAAGCTACTTACATTCAATATGCCGCCACGTCGTTACGTTGGCCGCCAGAGGGGCTGATAAGCGCACCTCAACCATGGATTGTCTGCACTGACCTGCTCTAAAACGCGTGCCACATCACCGGGTCCGTCCGACTCCCACATCTACTGCAGCGTGGTTGCGTGGGGCGCAGCATGTTACAGCATTAGTTTTGACAGTCAGTTACATCACGATTGACCGTGCGGGGCCAGTGTGGCCCTGGTCCGGCGCCCTGGTTACAAAAGCTCCGCCGTCCGCCGGGTCCCTCTCGGAGATATGACAAGTCCACTTCGTGAGCTTGTCAGCGAGGGCTGTCCCCACGGGCTTGCCGGTACGCCTTCCAGGTGCACTTTGTCCCAGGATTGATCATCCCCCCCCCCGGCCCCCCCCTCCCCCCGGTCGTGCCAAAGGAGTTGCAGCAGATTGCGAAAGCCGCCGGTCCACAGAATCACCGGCCGTGTGTGGGCAAGCACTTTGAGTTTGGCTGGGCTGCACTTGCGGTGGTTTCGTCAGCGCCACGATCGTCGTTCTGGTCTACAATCGACCTGCTTGCGCGGGGCGATCAGGCCTGGAGGGCCTGGATTGATTCCTGGGGCCGGGGCGCTGGTATCCGAAGAGCTCGGCGGCGTAGCCGGGCCAGGGCCAAATCAGGCGGCTTCAACAGCGGCTTGTCCGCTAAATGTCGAATGAGGGCAAGGAAACGGAGACGGCAGTATGCAAACCAGAAGCATTGAGGTGGATGGGGGCGTGGACGCCCTGTTGCTTGTCAGTGATCTGCACTCTTTCATTGAGCCGCTGGAGGCGCTTGACCTGAAATTTGCCTCGCGGCCGGGGTCCGCTCAGATCGTTGTGGCAGGTGACCTTATTTCCGGGGGCGCCAACCCTGCCGAGGCCGTGGAATGGGCCCGTCAGAACGCCGGCGAATTCGCTTTGCTCGGCAATCACGATGAGACGGCGCTTCTTGGCGGCGAAGGTGAGCACCCGCCGTACAGCGAGACCGGCGGGTACCTGCGTCTTGATCAACGACAGGCCGAGTATTACCGATCCCTCCCACATGTGCTCGAGCTTGCATGGAATGGGCATGTGATCCGCGTGATACACGGCCACCGCACGTTCTCAGGCGAAAGTGTCTCATGGATGACCAAGCCGAGCGAAATGCTCGCCCGGTTTGGCGATCCTGCGGTAGCGATTACCGTCACGGCGCACACACACCACCCTTTCGTGGCTGAGCACAATGGCTGTCGCGTCGCCAATTGCGGATCAGTGTGCGGCCTGTTGCTGGGCCGGGAACACGAGGACGGGACCATCTCCTCCTGGGGCGATGAAGCGGTCTTTGAAGCGCCCCCGCAGATCTACAGTACGTTCCTGGCGCTGACAGTTGAAAACGGCGAACTCAAGGTAGCGATCGAGCGATTCGACTACGACAGAGCCGCGGCGATACAGCGCCTGCGTGACGCGAACGACCCATTCGTTGAGGTAAGGCAACGGT
>JASLZV010000034.1:4072-10284 GCA_030754715.1 Phycisphaerae bacterium | reverse complement strand
GACTCTTCTCCTGCCCAGAGGCGATCACGAAATTCAGGGAAGGGATATGAGGTCTTGGTTACTATGGTCGCCACCTTTCCTTTCGACGTTTCCGTTTCGCTGAATTTCGGGCGTAGATATACTCCCACCCAATCCTTTTCGCGGATGAGTTTTACGGCCTCGATGTCGCCTTGGCAGGCGGCTTTGATGCAAAACAGGCCGTTGCTGAAAGTGTACCGCACCCGGCCATTTGCGACTTTGGTTTCCCGTCCGGTTAACACCTTGGCGTTGTTGATTTTCGCCTCAGGCCTGGCGGCGGGATACTCGTAGCGGAAGATGCCCATTTTGCCTCTGTAATGATCGTGACTTTGTTCTTTTCTGACGGCCAGCCTGCTGCCGGCAACGAAGGCCTCTTTCAGGGGGGTGCGTGGCTGCTTGTGAATCAATATGCTTTCCTTGTGCTCGATGCTAACCGGAAGCCCCGGAAAAACACGCACCTCGTTCTCGATAAGGGCCTTGTCGTCCAGGTGCATCCGCCAGCGCAGGGTGACCTCGCCGGCCTTGACCGACACATTGGTCAGCCGGATCGGTTTCTTTGAACGATATTGTTTTGCGCCGCACTGGATGGCGTCTCGCCATGACTTGTTCCATCGGCCGTACATGCCGCCACTTTCCTGGAGCTCGTTGTAACCGCCGCGATATATCCAGGTAATGTCGTTATTATGGTCGGGTCTGAACACCGCCAGAAGCAATGGACCATGAAAAACGCCGATCAATTTAGCCTTCGTCGGCCGTGAGTTATTGAGGCTTACCTTTCCCAGAGGAAGGTGGCGGCCGCTTGTGCTTATCTCCGCCCTCATCGCAAAGGGGAACTCCAGATCGACAATATCGCCGTCCTTCCACCGTCGGTCGATACGCAGGTAGCGGTTGCGAACTACGCAGAAACGAGGCTTCCGGCCGTTTACGGTGACAACGGGTTTCTTGTTTTCAAGCCATCCGGGCAGACGCACAGCCATCGTGAATCTGGCTGGGGATTGTGGAGATATCTTGATCCTTACTTTCCCATTCCTCGGATAAGATGTTTCTTGTCTTATAATGACTTTATTGTCGCCCGCCATCGCCACCTTGGCCCGGTTGGCGAAGAATTGATTCACATACAGCGTGCCCTTGTCACAGGTGTAAGCGCACTTCGCGAAGTCGGCGATAGCCATTGGAACGTGTATCGAACAGCAGAACCACGCCTCACTTGCCCTGAATCCCTGTTCCAAGTTGCAGGACCCGCTCATGCCGCCGCTGAGGACCTGATTCATGTAAATCTGGTTATACATTGTCCGCTCGACGGCATCCATGTATTTCGCGTCTTTTGTGTCGCGCCATAGGGCGAGGTTCAGTCTCATCCAATCAGCATTGGCGCAGCCCTCATCCACCTGGTCGTTCGCGAGGGTGAAGAACTCCGGGATGCCTCCGCTGAGCCACACTTCCTTTTCATTGACCATCTTCCATACTCTTAGGACAGTGTTCAGGTACGCCTTCTTTCCAGTGCGCTTGTAAAGGTCGTACAATCCTCTGATGGACATCAAGAACATGTGCGCCTGTACAACGTTTCCCGCCATCAACTCGCGGGTGGTCCACATCGTCAGTTCGGCCATCGAGGTTGATATGTCCAGAAACCTCTTGTCCCCGGTAATCGTCCAGAGTTTCACCAGACCCTCCAGGGCGCAAGCAGGTGAGGGACAAAAGAGGGCCTTTTCCGGATGCTTGTCTCTGTTCAGCAACTTATCGTAAAACCATAGGCCTGTCTTTGCGGCTGCATCCAAACATGCCTGGTTTCTTGTGAGTTCATAACAGGCCAGGAGGCCGAGGATGCCGCGGGTATTGCCGAACCGGATGTGGTAGTTGTTCTTCTTCCCAAAACTGCCATCCGCCTGCTGACCTTTAATCAGGAGATCGACGATATTTCGAAGGCCGCAATCCTTCCATCTGAAGTACGGATACCACGTGGCTACCACCTCCGTCCATCGGCCCTGGAAGTCGGCACCCCAGGAATAATCCAAGGTGCTGGTGTAGAGCTGGTTTTTCGCCGAAGATTTTCTCTTTCTCCAGCCCAGGATGTTGTCCAGGGCGCGATCTATTCGATCCTTTAATTCGCCGAATACTCTAATGTCCTGTATCTTGAGGCCTGCAGCGGGTGGGAATGTCATGTCTTTATCTCCTAATGTCATGTCTTTATCTCCTATCGGAACCTTGCAGCATTTCCAGGGCATCGAGAATCATCTGGTAACTCTCGGGGCCGACTTTCGAGCACGGGTGGCAGTGCACTCCGTATCCGCCTTTTTGCCAGGCCTCCGGCGAGGCAATGTTGCCCAGATAACCGTTTGCATATCCCACCGGAATTCCCACCAGAGGTTCACAACGTTTCTTAATCTCCATGCCCAGCTGACAAAACGGTTCCCCGGGAATCCCCACAAGTACGGTGTTGCCTATTCTCAGATATTGCACCTCTCCTTCAAACGGGCCGTCTCCCTCCCTTATTCGCCACACGGCTTCCTCTGCCCAGCCGTCTCCGTCTTTGGCCTTCTGCTCCAGCCGGAGCGTTTCAGCCTTGTCCGGAAGCGGCCTGGACGGAAATGACAGCGTCCGGGAATCCACGCTCACAATCGCCGGTTGGGCCGCGGGCTTATCGGATTGAACCTGGGCGAATACCCTTGCGACTTCCTTGACTATCTCCATGCCCACCGCACTAACGTGCCGGAAGTCTCTTGTATCGTCCATTATGGGGTTGATATCCCCGCAGGCCCCCTGGAGAAACAGGCAGGCCTTTGTGTTGTCGATTGTCTGGGCGACCTGTGTTTGCACTACTCCCACGAAATCGGCTGATACCAAATCCTGGCACTGAACGATCACAGGATGGCAGGGAAACTGCACCACAAAGATCTTCTCGCCCGCTGCTGATTCAAAAAGCAGAACGATTAACTCCTGGTCGATGCACTCCTCCTCTCTTGGGTTGTAAGAGATATTTTGCACCTTCCCGCGGCCCACCCTCAATTCCGCTTCAAACGCGTTCTGGCGGGCCAGTTTGGCCGATGAAGTGATCTGGTCCTTGAGCGTATCCAGCCAGGAAGCGGCCTCCGGCTCGTCGGCCAAGGGCCTGATACCCAGGGTCTCGACACTGGAGTGAATGTGAGACGAAGTGAGCATCACGCGACTTGCCGGAACGCCGGTGGCATGTTCCACCGCCGTTCTCATTTCCCCCGTCAGGTTATGGCCGCTGCCCATGAGAGAATTGGACAGGCCGATAGTATCTGTGGAGATCACGATCGCCTGGCTTTGGCCGTCCGAGACGTAGAGGCTACGTGCATATAGGCGATCGTGAACGTCTCTGAAATATTGGTGTCGCGGCGAGAAACCCAGATAGGGCATGGTTAGAGGCGGCGTGATGTCAACCTGTCCGACACCGACGGTAAAAGTACGCATCTTAGAGATCCTCCGCCACTTTTCTTATAGTCGCGGATGTATCCTCCGCGTCCGCTGCCGTCCAATTCTCGTTCAGTTCCAAAGTGCCCACCCGAGACAACTCTTTCTCAGCCACAGGGCAAAGGCCTTCTTCATATTCAATTATCTTCCCGTAATAGGGAGAATCAAACGGATAGCCCGAATGACCGAATGTTTTCTTTTCCCTGAGGCCTGAGGCAGGTGCGGGTATCATCCTCTATTTCCTATCGGAACCTTGCAGCATTTCCAGGGCATCGAGAATCATCTGGTAACTCTCTGGGCCGACTTTCGAGACTGGGGCGCAATGCAGCCCGTACGCGCCTTTCTGCCAGGCCCCCGGCGGGGCAATGTAACCCAGGTAGCCGTTTGCATATCCCACCGGAATTCCCACCAGAGGTTCACACCGTTTCTTGATCTCCATGCCCAGCTGGGAAAACGGTTCGCCCGGAATTCCCACAAGCACGGTGTCGCCTATTCTCACACGTTGCACCTCTCCTTCAAAAGGGCTGTCTCCCTCTCTTATTCGCCACACGGCCTCCTCCGCCCAGGCGTCTCCGTCTTCGGCCTTCTGCTTTATCTGGAGCGTTTCGGCCTCGTCCGGAAGCGGTCTGGACGGAAATGACAGCATCCGGGAATCCGTCCTCACAATAGCCGGGTGAGCCGCGGGCTTATCGGATTGAACCTGGGCGAACACTCTTGCGACTTCCTTGACTATCTCCATCCCAATCGCACTGACGTGCTGGAAGTCTGTATCGACGATCAGGGACGGGTCAAATTCTCCCGCTGTATCGTGGATTATGGGGTTGATGTCCCCGCAGGCCCCCTGGAGAAACAGGCAGGCCTTTGTCTTGTCGATTGTTTGGGCGACCTGGGTTTGCACTACCCCCACGAAATCGGCTGATACCAGATCCTGTGCCTGAACAATCGCGGGATGGCAGGGAAACTGCACCACAAAGAGCTTCTCGCCTGCTTCTGATTCAAAAATCAGAACGATTAGTTCTTGATCGATGAAGTCCTCCTTTTTTATTCGGTTGTAAGAGACATTTTCCACCTTGCCCCGGCCCACCCTCAATTCCGCTTCAAACGCGTCCTGGCGGGCCAGTTTGGCCGATGAGGCGATCTGGTTCTTGAGCGCATCCAGCCAGGAAGCGGCCCCCGGCTCATCGGCCAAGGGCCTGATGCCCAGGGTTTCGACACTGGAGTGAGCGTGAGACGAAGTGAGCATCACGCCACTTACCGGAACGCCGGTGGCATGTTCCACCGCCGCTCTTATTTCTGCCGTCAGGTTGTGGTCGCTGCCCATGAGAGAATTGGACAGACCGATAGTGTCTGTGGAAATCACGATCGCCTGGTTTTCGCCGTCGGAGACGTAGAGGCTGCGCGCATAAAGACGATCGTGAACGTCTCTAAAATATTGGTGTCGTGGCGAGAAACCCAGATAGGGCATGGTGAAAGGCGGCGTGATGTCAACTTGTCCGACACCGACGGTAAAAGTGTTCATTTCAGATTCTCCGCCACTTTTCTTATGGCCGCTGCTGCATCCTCCGCGTCCGCTGTGGTCCAATCCTCATTTAGTTCCAAAGTGGTCACACGAGACAATTCTTTCTCGGCAACGGGGCAGAGGCCTTCTTCATATTCAATTTTCTTTCCATAATAGGGGGAATCAAACGGATAGCCCGAACTCCCGAAAGTTCTCTTTTTCTTGAGGCCTTCTGTGCACAAGTAGATAGGTTTTCCCGTATAGCCCCAATTGGCGGGAATTCCTTCTGCCTTAAGGGCCTCTACAAAGCGTTCGGCAGGGAAGCCGGTTATGGTGAAAGGATAAAGCCAATAGGAATGCCATCCGCCTGGAGTCACCGGCGCGGGGGTTATTCCTTTAATATCCTTGATTCGGCCGGTTATTAATTCTCCCAGCGTGTGCCTTTGCGCCACCACGTTTTCCACCTTCTGCAGTTGCGCCAGTGCGACGGCCCCGGTGAGTTCATTCATTCTGTAATTCAGACCGAGAAACGCGTAAGCCCTTGGTCCCCATCGCCCCCTGCTTTCCCATCCCTTGTCCTTGAAGAGGCCCATTCGCATGGCGTAATCGGCATTGTTGGTGATTGTCACCCCTCCTTCACCGGCCGTAAGATGTTTCGATTGCTGCATGGAAAAACAGCCGATATCTCCGATTGTTCCCACCCACTTGCCCTTGTACGGCGTGCAATACGCCTGGCAGCAATCTTCGATTACGGGAAGTTTATGTTTCCGTCCGATTTTCATTATTGCGTCCATATCACAGGGATTGCCGAACAGGTGGACTACAATAATTGCTGCTGTTTTGCCTGTGATGTTCCGTTCAATCTGCCCGGGGTCCATATTGAAGGCGCCAGGCGTCCAGTCGGCAAATACAGGTACGCATCCCTGGTAGATAAGTCCGGCAACGGTTCCGTAGTCGGTAACGGGGGCCGCAATGATTTCAGAACCCGGCTCCGGATTGATTGCAGCGACGGCCAAATGGATTGCGGACGTGCCGGAAGTGGACGCGATCGCATATTCCATGCCGTACTTGTTCGCAAAGTCCTCTTCGAACCTTTTCACCTTATTTCCCGGAAGGGCAAAGAGGTTCTGCGATTCGATCGCTTCGGTCACCTGTTTTATCTCTTCGGTCCCGAAAGGGGTTCTCCTGGGAAAGGGCTTTTCCCTTACCGGTTGTCCGCCGTCGACTGCTAGTTTATCCATTGTATTTACCTGGCCCTTTA
>JASLZV010000034.1:0-4062 GCA_030754715.1 Phycisphaerae bacterium | reverse complement strand
GTCTTCAACTTACACATTTCTGGTCTCCCTTTCGAAATCAAACGAGCTCTGCCGTAAGGGCCCTACTTATACTCGGGGCGATACATACCGTCACGGCTGAGCCACCGCAACTATTTTTCTATTTCCTTTTGCAGTTTCATTATTTCCCGGGCGATTCTGTACCGGAACTTGTTGTAATCGCCTTTGGCTATGTTGTCCTGCGGGGAAGACCTGTCATAAAGGGCGCCAAGCCGCCGCTTGGTGGCGCGTCCTGCCCGTGATCCGGCCGAATAACCCTTGACGTCAATCTCGTCTGAGATTTGCTTAAGCACGCGCCCGGCCCTTTGGGCCGATGCCTTCAGGCCCGCCGCCTTCGCCTGCTTAATCAGATTCGACAACGTGGTCACATACTTGTAATCATCGATGCCCTCGCGAGTCGCCTCCCATCCGATCGTGGGTACCAGATCTTCCGGCGTCGGACGAACGAACGAATAGTGAAGTTCGGTGGTATGCAGATTCTTCAGAATACGATCCCACAAGCCAGAGGCCGTGCCGCCGGGGTCGGCATACGCCCAGAGGGCAGCGCCCTTGATTCCCGTCTTCCAGCACCACAGGCCGAAGTAATACCTGGCGTTTTCGGCGTCCACCGTTGCCAGGCCGCAATCGTAGGACCATAGCAGTTTGCCCATCTTCTTTGCCTTTTGAGGCAGGCGTTGATCAAAACCGGCGCCGGCGATCCAGATGTCGTACAGGTGGCCCAGCGCCTCTATGCCGGATAAACCTATGGCCGTAGTGGTCCTGACGTTCTTGTACTCGGGGAACTGTTTTTTGAAATCGGCCACCAACTTCATCAGACGCCGTGCGTTTGCGTTCCTTTGGGCGTCTCCGGGTTCATCCTGAAGGTAGAGGACCAGTTCCGGCCAGTTCCTCTTCCTGACTTCGTCAAGCACCTGCTTCCAGACATCCGGGCCACAGTCGGCGGTATCGGCGCCAAGCCAGATTGCGGGCATCCCCGGCTTCATCAGTTTCGTGTCCCGCAGGACGTCCATCGTCCCGGCAAAGGGGAAATGCCACGGGTGGTGCTTATTGAAATCGACCTTCCCGCCGACCATCATCGGGTACATGTACAGGGTGGCCGTCGTCATTCCATGCTCGCGCATGTCCACGAACACCTTCTTGAGGTATTCCGCCGTCCTAAGTTTCCTGGGAAAACCCCAATAGGGAAGATACATGAAGTATCCCATGCCCTGGGCCTGCTGAAGCCGCAGCGGCAGCACCTCCAACTCGAGGTTCAGTGTCTTGAGGGGCTTACCGACGGCGGCGACAAGAATCTTTCCATGGTAAGTCCCGCCTTCGGCATTTTCCGGTACGTGAACGGTCAGCCAGAATCTCCGGGTGGTGTGTCGGGGAATGTCCACCGCAGTCTGCTTTTCCAGGAAGCGCTCAATGAACATGTGCTGTCTCGAACTGATCTGGCGTTTCCACAATTCGATCACCCTTATGTCCACGTTCTTTACCGGGATTGCAGCCCCGTCTTTGCCCTTGAGGTCCCCGACCACCGTTGCCTTGATGCCCTCTATCGCTTTGCCCGTGGCCCTTACCGAAAAGGCAGCCGGCTCGTATTCGCCGAGCGAGGCGAACATCTTGATCGTTCCACCTTCCTGGCCTTCCTTCGGGAGCGTTGTGTGGTAGCCGCGATCGAGATAATTGTTCACGAAGACGATCGGCTTGTTGCCCTTGTCCGCGGTGTAGTTGGTTTTTGCGCGGGGCGTAACGTCTATCGATACGAACTTCTTTTTCGCCCTGGTCAGGACGGCTCCGCTGCGGCCGAACGTCAGGCGCGAAAACGCCTCCGGCTGGTGCAGGCTCTCGAACAGGGGCGAAAAAGTGCTCAGTTCGTTGGTCTGCTTTTCCGAGCGGGCGATGTTCAGGCGCCAGTCTGCCCCGTCGGTGGGCGGGCCGCCAACCTGCGAAAGCGGAATGGCCATCTCCACCGACCAGAACTTTTCGCCTTTATGGATTGCCGTCTTGATGCCGCTGCAGTTCCACGAGCGGTCGGCCTTGAACCTGAAAAAGCCTCCCGGTGCATACCCGGTGCGCTCAATCTCATAGTCGCACTTGAGATCCAGCAGGGCGTTGGCCGCCGTCAGGATAAATTGATAGTACCGCCCGTCTCGCGGGGCCAAAAACACCTCAACGCCGTCATCGTCCCCGGTCCGTTCGTCGTCGCGCGGCCTTTCGGCGGCCTTCAATCCGCCCATCCCGGGCTCCTGGCACCTGGCCGCAATGTAAAGATTCTTGTCGTCGTAGTATAGATATGCCTCCGTTTGCTTCTTTGCCGGGGTGGACTCGAAGTTGTTCAGAGTGAAATTGTCCAACGCCGTCTGGCTCTGCCAGCAGGCGTCGTCGAGCCGGCCGTCTATGACCGGCGCCTTGGGCGCCCTGCTGATCGTAACGTCATTGTTGAACTTCTTTCGCTCGGCCTCGAAGAGCGCCTTGACTTCCTCTTTGCTCAGGGCTTTCTTGAGGATGTATGCCTTGCCCATTTCCCCGTCGAGGTGGCCGGCACCCAACCATCGCCCCAGAGAAAGGTCCGGCGAGCCACTGTAGTTGAGCTTCAGGTCTTTTGGCACGTCCCTTTCGGCCAGGACTCTCCCGTCAAGAAACAGCCGCAACTTCCCGTCCCCGCACGTGCCTACCACGTGATGCCATGTCCCGTCGGGCAGCGATCTCGCACCGCTGCCTTTGTGGTATAGTTTCTTGTCGACGCCCTTTGCATCGTGATACAGGGACATGGAATCGCCGTAGAAGTACAGGCCGTAACCGTGGGTGTTGTGGCTGCCGATAAGATACACGGCGTTGTTCTTGGAACTGGTGGTCCGCAACCACACGCCCAGCGTGTAGGGCGGCTGAACGTGCAGGCCGGGCGAGTCGGGGACGTTCACATAATTACCCTTGTCCCTGTCGAAACGCAACGCCCAGCCCCAACTGCCCTTTATCCACTTGGCCCCGGCGATGCTCCCGTGGTGTCCGTTGCCGGAACTGTCCTTCAGGGTTGTGCCCGACCCCTCGTCGAAGTTCCAGATAGCCACCGCATCCTTGTTCAGGTCCGGCGGCTGGCCGCCTGCATGGACTGCAAATGCGCCCAGCCCGCAGGTCAAGAGAAACACCGTCACTTCTTTTCGAACAAATAAGCTGTTGCACATTTCTATTCTTCTCCTTTGGGAGTCCATCGAAGCACCCGGCAGCGGGTCGGGGTATGCGTCAGCCCCAGGCAGGCTGCGCGGTTAGGCCCGAGATCCTGCGCCAACTGTTAGTGCTTCAAATGTTTTTGCAGTGTGATTATCTGGCGGGCGATCTTGTAGCGGAACTTGTTATAATCGCCTTTGGCTATTTCGGCCTGTGGTGAGGGCCTGTCGTAATACCCCCCAGCCCTCCAGCCGCTGGCGCTTCCGACCCTTGTCGCTTGGTCTAACGCCTTCACACGTATCTTGTCGGTTATCTGTTTCAGTGTTGCCTCTGCCTGTCGGGCCGCTTCCGTGTGCCCGGCGGCCTTTGCTTTTTCAATCATCCTGGTTAACGTGGAAACATACTTGTGATCGTCTATTCCTTCTCGTGCGGCCTCCCATCCTATCGAAGGTATCGGCCCGTCGGCTGCCGGCCAGACAAACGAATATGGCAGTTCGAAGTTCTCCAGGTTCTTTTCAATATAATCCCAGCGATGTTCCGACGTGTTCTGCGTGGAGGAATACGCCCAGAGGGAAGCGCCCTTGATCCCCGTCTTCCAGCACCACAAGCCGAAATAATACCTGGTGGTCTCGGCATCCACCGTCGCTAGGCCGCAGTCGTAGGACCACAGGAGTTTGCCCATCTCCCTGGCTTTCCTTACGAGTTTCTCGTCGAATCCGGCGCCGGCGATCCAGATGTCGTACAGGTGGCCCAACGCCTCTATGGCCTTTGAACCTATGGCCGTTGTTGCCCTTACGCTGCTGTACTGAGGATATTGCTTCTTGAATCCGTCCAGTATCCTAAACAGCCGTCTGGCGTTTGCGTTCCTTTCGGCGTCTCCCGGTTCATCCTGGA
>JASLZV010000349.1 GCA_030754715.1 Phycisphaerae bacterium | reverse complement strand
GCCTCGTGAATCTGTTTGATTTCCTGATCAGATAGTACCTCTAATGCTTTTAGTCTCATGAGTTATTTCCCTGAGAGATACTCCAGAGTCTTTTTGAGGGACGTTTCGTCATCGACAGAAGGTTCGTACTCCAAGCCAAAGACGCCCTGGTAACCGAGCTTTTCAATCTGCGCGAGCACGAATGGATAATTGGTCTCACCATTGTACACTTCGTTTCTGCCCGGCACTCCGGCTGCATGTAAATGCCCGATGACATCAAAATTCCTCTCGATGTGCTTAATGAGATCGCCTTCCATAATCTGCATGTGATAGCAATCAAAGAGCAATCGCATGCGCTCCGATCCGATTTGTCGGCAGATATCCGCCCCGCGGTCGCTGGAGACCAGCCAATACCCGGCGTGATCGCAGGTGGTGTTCAGCGGTTCAAGCAGCAGTGTAATTCCCGCCTTTTCGGCCAAGTCAACGGTCCGCTTCAGTCCGTCCAGGACCGACTGTGTCATCTGCCGGCCGGTCAACCCATCGACTTCGTTTCCGGTGCAGACGATGGTGGCGGGAATTTGCGCCTCCTTGGTAAAATCAATCGTCATCCGCGCCCGCTTGAGCCACTGATCGCGGTTGGCGGGATTGGTAAGCCCACCCCCTACCGATCCGTCCGGGGCCCCGATAACCGTGTTCGTAATGCGGACGCCGTTCCGCTCTGCAAGCCGCGCCAAGTTCTCAGGCGTACCCTTATAACTCATGTCCACGAACCACATTTCAACATTCTTGAAACCGACCCGGCCGGCTATCCTCAGTCGATCCTCAAACGGAAAGCCCGACAGCGCCATTTCTACGCACAAACCAAGTTCCATGCTGCATTCTCCTAATTACGGCCACACGGGAAGCATCCACCAGGCACCAAGCCGCCGTCATAGCCACCAAGCAGCACAGGCGTCTTGGCTGCAGTAGGCTGCCAGAACCTTGTTTATCCCCTCAGCGATGTTCCGACAGTCCCTTGCGGACAGCCATTGATTCAAGGGAACGGTAATCATGCGGTCGAACAGGTCGTCAGCCACCGGGCAGTCGCCTCGAGCATAGTTGACCTTACCGCCGCGCCGGCGATACAGCGGGCAGTCGAACGGGCAATTGTCCTGTGTGGCGCCACTTTTCAGCGTTACCGGGTACATGTATGAGTAGAGGTGCCAATCCGGGGGGGCCTTCTTCCCCCTGGTAACGCATTCGATCCCTTCCGCGCTGAGGGCCCTGGCGATTTTCCGCCCAAGTTCGACTGTTTGTGGATAGAACCGCAGGAAGTACCCCACCTCGCCGTCTGGGTCGTTGAGTTTCTGTGGGATAATTTCTCGATAAGTCTTAAGCCGCTCCACTATGCGTCTCTTGACTTGCCTGAAGCGTTTAGCCGCAGTCGCCATTTTTCTGAGTTGGATCACGTCTACCGCTGCCTCAAGTTCCGACATGCGATAATTGGTACCGCAGAACAGTTCTCCTTTGTACCTCGGAGGCGCAAATCGGTTCGGCCGCCACAGCCCACCACACTCAATCACCTGGTTGGCCCGCTCCCAAAGTCGCTTCTTGTTTGTCAGCACGAGTCCGCCCTCACCGCCGCCCACCGTTTTGTAGGCCGAGATGCTGAAGCACCCAAAGTCGCCGAAGGTACCCACGTACCGTCCCTCGTATCTACCGCCGCAGGATTGGGCACAATCTTCGACAACCATGAGATTGTGTTCGTGAGCAACTTTCATAATGGCGCGCATGTTACAGACGCTGCCCATGACGTGCGTGGGCGCAAGGGCGACGGTTCGCTCGGTAATCAAAGTCTCGATCTTGGCGGGATCCATCGCCAACGATTCATCCACGTCACAGAAGACCGGAATACCCTTGGACTGCACTACCGCCGCAGCAGTGGCAAAAAAGCCGATTGCAGGGCAGATCACTTCCGTGCCGGGTCCAACACCAACAGCAACAAAAGCAGCGTGTAGAGCCCCTGTTCCGCTACTCACTCCTATGGAATACCGGACCTTGAATATCTCCCGCGCAAGGCGCTCAAAACTCTGCGTCTTGCTCTCCTTCAGGCCGGAGTAGTAGTTGGCCAGGAAGGGCCCCTCGTCCATCTCCTCTCCGCGCAACACGGCCTTGATCTTCTTCCTTGCCTGCGACGATAAGCCGAATCGGTGGGCTATGGACATGAATTCTTCTACGCCGATTTTGGGCCTGCCCCTGCCCTCGACTTGCGTAACGGCCTTGAGCCCGCCCTGCAGGGCCAGTTTTTGTTTTTCTTTTTGCCTCGACATCTTGGTAAATGCTCCTTGGCGGGACTGC
>JASLZV010000348.1 GCA_030754715.1 Phycisphaerae bacterium | reverse complement strand
ATTGCTCATGGTTTCTCTCCTTTAAGCACGAATCGGCGTGAGCCGTTGGTGGTGGTTACAAATTCCTCGTAGACCTCTGGCATAGCGGCCTTGAAAGCCTTGTTGTCGAACCGCTTGCTTGGTTTCGTGTTCTTCCAAGTCGCAAGCACCCACCCCTCGATGTCCGTCAACACCGCGTGTTCGCCCATCTCGCCTTGGATCGCTGCTTCCAGCACCGCTTTCTGGTCGCTCAAGGTTGCAATGGCGGCTTTGACTTGGCGCAGTTTCTTTGCCGCCTTAACCAATGTCGGATCGGCGACCATCTCGCTGCCCTTGTCTTGCGGGAATAGCCGCTTGAGGTCGCCCGGACTCATCGCCGGGGGAGGGTCGCCCTCTTGCACCCGCAGCCATAACCGTGCCATGCACTCTAAGATCATTTGCTGCAAGTCCTCGTCGGCCTCGACTTCAAATATCTTGAGGTCGCGGCCCCGCATCAGCACCGGCACAAAAGCCAGTTGCAACCCAGCGCAAGCCAATTGCTCTTGCACTTGAATAATGATGTGGTCAGGTAACTCGTCGTAATACAGTGATGTGGTCTTAGCCTCAACAATCGCCTCTAACGGTGGCGCACCTTTGAGCGGTTTGGTGATCGCGTCTACGGTTGCGCCTATGAAGACAAACTCTGCGTGGCGAAAATGTTTCTGGAAGTCCGTGAGTTCGATGCCGGTTTCGCGGGTGAACTCGTCAAGCACCAGGCTTTCGTTATGGTTGCCAAAGCGAATCGGAAACGTGTCAATCTCTGTCGGCTCACCGCGTTTTGCGAGGTAAACGTCCAGGGGGCTAGCAAAGGGGCTGACACCGCAAGAAGGCGCGGCATCTGAACTGCCCATGTATTTAGTGCGGTCTAACATTCCGCACGCTCAAACGCCTTAGCAGCGGCTAGCAGAACGTTTAGCCGGTAGCCTATGCTTTCAAGATCGCAAACACCGTCCTCGATGTTCTGCTCACTGAAAAGTTTTCCGGCGCGGCTGAAATACGATGCCAGTTGAGTGCAGTCATTCTCAAAATCGTCGCACTGTTGCTCAAACCATGCTTGATGTTCGTGGTCTGCCATCTGGTCGGCAGCGGGATCGTCCTCAATAAAAAACAAGTGGCTCATTTATCTCTCCTGTAATAACGTGGGGTAGCCCACAACATAATGCTACCACAAGAGTGATATAGGAACCACAATAGTTTTAACAATAAATAACTATTGTGTTATCAAAGGGTTAGCCCCCCATTGCGGGGGGCTTAAATTAAAACAGCGTTTGTTTTGCCTTTACCACGCCGATCAGGTCGGCATCTCCGTTAATCTTTTGAAGTTGCGGGGTCCAGATTGGGTTTAGTGCTTTCAAAAACTTCTGATCACCTTCCACCACCAACTGCTTGAAGGTAGCCGCGTTTTCTGACTTCATTCTAACCACAACATAATCGCCATTCTCAGGTTGGCGTGCGGGGTCGATGAGGATGGTGTCACCGTCTTTAAAGTCAGGTTCCATGCTGACCCCGGAAACTTTGAGTGCAAACATTCTTTTTCCCTTGTCTTTAACCTTGACGGCCCAAGGTATCCACTCATCAACAACAAACTCCGCAATCTCTGTCCACGCGCCTGCTTGCACCCAACTAATAACAGGCACGCTGATGATTGCGTGGTCGACTTCCTCTGTGCTTCTGGGTTCACCTTCACCAGTGGCAAGCCACCGGATATTGACCCGTAAGCAGTCAGCCAAGGTTTGTGTGTGTTGTGATGATTGGCTACCTCGCATCTCAAGGTTTGAAATTGCGCTTTGACTGATGCCAGCGCACTTAGCGAGTTCGATCTGGCCCATCCCCACCAATCTCCTCGCCTCTTTTAGCCTCTCTCCAAGACTCATACTCATATCTCCACAGTTTTTTTACAGGTACTTTGAAAAGTTGGCCAGGGCTTCTGGCCAGTAGAACGACTTGAATTGCACATTACCACAAATGGGGTCGATAATAGACTAATAAGGTGGGTTTGCAGAGCAATCACAAAAGTGGTATTCTTCGCGCCCATGAAATGTGTTGCAGAAATTGTAGAAAAGGTTGGTGGGCAGTCAGCATTGGCCAAAATGTGCGGCGTGCGCCAATCAGCCGTTTGGAACTGGCTTAACCGGCACGGCAGCAAAGGCATACCGCCGCAGTATGTGGTTACGGTTGAGCGCGCCACTGGCATCCCCAGGCATGAGATCAGGCCCGATGTTTTCCCCGACGAGGGCGGGATATGAGCCTTTTCGCCATCGTGCCCAATGAGGTGATTGCCGACCATAACCTGACGCTTATC
>JASLZV010000347.1 GCA_030754715.1 Phycisphaerae bacterium | reverse complement strand
ACCCTGCCCGAACGGGGCCATCTGCGTCAGGCATCGCACCACATTGTAACTCAACTGCGACAACGTGGCCTCGGCGTCGATGTGCAGGACCGGCTTGAGTTGATCGGCGGTGATGTTTTCGCCGGCGTATCGCAGGAACTGCTCGGTGAAGGCATCGAACCGACCGGGGGGTATTCTCAGCCCGCCGGCCATCGCGTGCCCGCCGAACGTCTCCAGATGCTCGGCGCAGGCGGCCAGCGCCTCCAGCATGTGGAACCCCGGAATGCTTCGCCCCGAGCCCTGCCCGCCGTGGTCGCCATTAAAGGCCACCACGATGGCCGGGCGGGCAAACCGCTCCACCAGCCGCGAAGCGACGATTCCGATCACTCCGCCGTGCCAGTCCTGGCAGCCCACCACGATCGCCCGGTGGTCGGACGAGTCCAGCCCGCGCACCTCAACCATCTTAATGGCTTGCGCGGTGACGTCCCGGTCAATCTTCTGCCGCTCGGTATTCTGCCTGGCGAGATATTCAGCGATCTCCCCGCACCGCGCCGCCGAGGCACCCGTAAGCAACTCCACCGCCTGGCGGGCGTGGCCCATGCGTCCACAGGCGTTCAGTCGCGGGCCCAATTCAAACCCAACGTGGTGGCCATCCAACTTCTCACCGGTCAGGCTGGCCGATTTCAACAGGGCCCGCAAGCCCTCGTGCTTTGTAGCCGGCAGGCCTCGCAGGCCGTACGTCGCCAAAACGCGGTTGTCGCCCACCAGCGGCACCATGTCGGCAATCGTGCCCAAGGCGGCCAGGCAGGTCGCATCCAGCAGAAACGCCCGCATGGCCTCATCAAGGCGGTTCTCGCCGCAGATGGCCCTGGCGACCTGCCAGGCGAGTTTGAAGGCTATCCCCGCGCCGGCCAACTTCGCGTTGGGGTATTGGGGTTCTGGCCCCGCGATGGCCGGGTGAACGATGGCAAGGGCGTCCGGCAGCCGGTCGCCAGGAGTGTGATGGTCGGTGACAATCACATCCACGCCGGCAGCGGTCGCTTCGGCTACCGGCTCAACCGCCGATATGCCGCAGTCCACCGTGATCAGGAGCCGCATCCCTTCGCCGATGAGTTTGCCGACAGCCTCGCTGTTGACCCCGTAGCCCTCGTCGAGGCGGTGAGGCACGTAATAGGCCACCTCCGCGCCAACCATGCGCAGGATGGAGTGTAGAATGGCTACTCCCGTCATGCCGTCCACGTCATAGTCGCCGTAGATGACGATCTTGTGGCCCCCGGCGACGGCCTGGGCGATTCGCTCGGCTGCGGGGAGCGCGCCCGGCAAGTCAGCGGGATCGTGCAGATCGCTCAGTTTGGGATTCAGGAAGGCCTTGGCGGCCTGGGCGTCGGCGATACCACGATTGTAAAGTATCTGCGCCACCAGCGGCGTGGTATTGAGTTCGCCCGCCAGTGCCTCAATGCCACCGAACGGCTCGGCGATCTGCCACCGCCAGTAACTCGGCCTCCATGCACCCATACCACCCTCTTACCCGAAAAGTATGCCCCCATACAATGCAAAACTCGGCCATTTTTCAGCACAGCACCCAAGGCATCCGCAATGAAGATGCGTTTTGCGCTTCGCACGCGGCAAGAGGCCGCAGCAAGGGGCCCGGGGCGAGAAGGCAAGAAGGTTTGTTTTCCACCGGCGGCGTTTGAGGCGATTGGCGATGCATCAACTCATCTGCCCTTGCCGGACTTCTTTGATCCTTCGTCGCCCTCTTTGGACGCTTTCTTCTTCCGATCGGCGACGATGAAGCGATTGTACTGGTATGCCAGAGCACCTATCGTCAGCAGGCCGGCAGCCCCCAAAGGCGCGTAGAAGGCGATCCAAGTGGTCGGCCAGAGAGACTCCTTGTATTGGGCCAGGGCAAGCATCGCACCGGCGACAATTCCCAAGGCGCCAATAAGCGACGTCATCAAAGACGTCAGAAGTTTGGGTTTCCACATACCGATCATCAGCGGTATCAGCGCGGCTGGACACAGCACCATAAGCGCGGTACCCCACTGCGCGTTCCAGAGTTTCTTGGTGACCGGCCAAACGCCATCGCGAAAGAACGCCGCCATCCACTGTTCCACACTTTCGGCGGCGCCCTCCATTTGGCTGACCTGTTCGGGACCAGCCAGGTGTTCCTGCACAAGCACCACCCACGCGACCGAGACGCAGGCCACGACCGTCAGAAAGGTCCACAAGAACGGAGCGGCAACAAACCCCAGCACACCCAACAGCGCAGCCATCGCCACCCTCGCGACCACCAGGTCCACGTTGAGTTTTGCGGCCAGCGGGGCGGCAAGCAGCAGGCCAAGG
>JASLZV010000346.1 GCA_030754715.1 Phycisphaerae bacterium | reverse complement strand
AATGTGCCAGTCATGTTGCCGGATTGGAATTATCACGTCCTGTGGCCCCAATCATTTTCGCCAGCAAGAAAGCTCTTGAGGGCTCAGGGATTGATACCATCGTCAAAGACTACTCCACATTCAACCATGTCATATTATGGATTGACAACTACAGGCATACTACAGTTACCGAAGAAGAAATCGGGCTCGTCCGCAGGCTCATTCACAGATTGGATGAGGGAGGCGCGAATGTGGAGTCTCTTTACGGGGGATACCTTCTTATACTCTCCGCTCACGATGGCCTAGATGGAATCTCTCATGGAATCCTGTATACCGAAAGCAAGTCGATGGAACTGACCCCAGGTTCTGGCGGCCCTCCAGATAGATATTATATTCCCCAATTCCACGAGTTTCGATCCATGGCACAAACAGATCTGATCTTTCATCGTCATCCTGAACTGATGCGTGACTGTGATGTCTGTAGAAAAACACTGGCCGGAAACCCAGATAACATTATCCTGTATTATGATAATCCTGAGTTGCTTCGTGGGCATTTTCTATCTGTACGCCGAAGCGAGGCCGATCGCATAGGATCGAGTAGCCTCGCTGAAGAAGTCGCGGCCTTAAGATCCACTTATGCCACGTATCATTCATCAATTGTGGAACTTCCTAATCCAGATGCCTTTGTGCGGGCAAGCAACATGCGGGGCCTTGATTATTTGAACGAATGGGCAAACGCCTTTTCACCAAGAGCGACGTAACCAATTCGGTTCGGGGGACATCCATGAGCAAGTCTTTGTCAAGTCGGGGTATTGGCGGCATCCTCTAGAATACAAAACAAGGACCATTGGCCTGTTTTGTGGTTCGTGTGTTGTTACGCGCCTGGCCTTTTGTGTTAAACTGAACAGGAATAAGAACGGTGACGTTCGCTGTTTTGTAGTTTAAGATCCCGGGAAGGCCTCGAAATGAATAACGCACACACACGACGCAGTTTTCTCAAAGTCGCCGGGCTCGGGGCGGCCGGGCTGGCCTTGCCGGTTTCGCTTCACGCGGCGGAGGGGAAACGCAAGTCTAACATTATATACATCATGGCTGACGATCTGGGCTATGGCGATCTTAGCTGCTACGGGCAGAAGAAGTTCACCACCCGGCATCTCGACAAGATGTGCGCCGAGGGCATGAAGTTCACCGATCATTACTCCGGCTCGACGGTTTGCGCACCGTCGCGGTGCGTGCTGATGACCGGCCTGCATACTGGCCACGCTCACGTTCGGGGCAATCGCGGGGTCAAGCCCGAGGGCCAGGCGCCGATGCCGGCTGACATTTTCACCGTCCCGCGCATGCTCAAGAAAGCCGGTTACGTCACCGGCATGTTCGGCAAGTGGGGGCTTGGCGCGCCGGGCTCGGCGAGCGATCCGGCCGAGCATTTCGACGAGTTCTTCGGGTACAACTGCCAGGGGCAGGCCCACACGTACTATCCCGGGCATCTGTGGCGTAACAGGACGAAGGTGCGCCTCGACGGTAAGACCTACAGCGCCGATCTTATCGCAGAAAAGGGTCTCGAGTTCATCAAGGCCAACAAGGACAAACCGTTCTTCTGCTATATGCCGACAACCGTTCCGCACGCGTCAATGCACGTTCCGGAAGATTCGCACAAACCGTGGCGCCAGAAATTCCCGCAGTTCGAAAAGAAGATCGGGCGATATTCCGGCCCGAAGGTCACCAACCCGATCGCCGCGTTCGCGGGTATGGTTACGCGTCTCGACGCGAGCATAGGCAAACTCTTTGCGCTGCTGAAGGAGTTGAAGATCGACGAGGACACGCTGGTAATTTTCACCAGCGACAACGGCCCGCACCGCGAGGGCGGCCACGATCCGAACTTCTTCAACTCCAACGGTCCGCTGAGGGGCATAAAGCGCGACCTGTACGAAGGCGGGATCCGCGTACCGTTCATCGCTCGCTGGCCGGGCAAGGTCAAAGCCGGCTCGAGCAGCGCCCATCGGTCGGCGTTCTGGGACTTCATGCCCACGTGCGCCGATATCGCGGGCATTGATTCGCCCAGGGGCATCGACGGCTTGAGTTACTTACCGACCCTGCTCGGGCGGGATGACAAGCAGAAGACCCACGAATATCTCTACTGGGAGTTTTTCGAAGGCGGCGGCAAGGATGCGGTCCGTATGGGCAAGTGGAAGGGCGTTCGCACAAACACGCGCAGAAACCCCGACGCGCCGCTGCAACTGTTCGACCTCGAAAAGGACCTCGGCGAGACGAAGAACATAGCGGCGGACAATCCCGAAATCGTCAAGAAACTAATGGGCTTCATAAAATCGGCCCACACCGAATCGCCACTATGGCC
>JASLZV010000345.1 GCA_030754715.1 Phycisphaerae bacterium | reverse complement strand
TTTGGAACCCGCGACTGGAAACCAACCGCACGGTCACGCTTCGCAGCGTGTACAAGCAGTGCAAGCGGACCGGGCGCATCGACGCGTTGAAACTGACCTGGAAGCCGGGCCAGCCGAACGAGCCGCATAATTTTTGGGATTCTGACGTGGCCAAGTGGATTGAGGCCGCCGCCTACAGCCTCGCCATCCATCCTGACAGAACACTCCAGAGGCTCGTCGATAATGTCATCAACCTGATCGCCGCTGCACAGCAGGACGATGGTTATATCAACGTCCATTACACTACCGTCGAGCCACAAAACCGATGGATGAACCTGCGATGCGGTCACGAATTGTACTGCGCGGGACATCTGATAGAAGCAGCCGTGGCGTATTATGAGGCTACCGGAAAACGAAAACTACTGGAGGTCATGTGCCGCTGCGCCAACCACATCGATTCGGTTTTCGGGCGGGCCAAAGGCAAAAAGCGAGGCTACCCCGGACACCCGGAAATCGAACTGGCACTGGTCAAACTGTATCAAGCCACCGGGCGAAAACGGTATCTCAAGTTAAGCAGGTATTTCATCGACGAGCGAGGCCGCCGGCCGCATTATTACGAAATCGAAGCCAAGGCCCGCGGCGAAGATTCGAGCGTTTCGCTGAGAGATGAGCCTTACGAAGATACCCAGGCGCACCTGCCGCCCCGCCGCCAGGGCGAGGCGGTCGGCCACGCGGTCCGGGCGATGTACCTATGTGCCGGGATGGCCGACGTCGCCGGTCTGGCCGGCGACGTCGAACTCCTGGCGGCCTGCAAACGCATCTGGAAAGACGTCACAGAGCGCAAGGTGTACCTCACCGGTGGAATCGGATCGGCCAGGGAACACGAAGCATTCACCCGCGCTTACGACCTGCCCAACGACGTGGCCTACGCCGAGACGTGTGCGGCCATCGCCCTGGTATTCTTCGCGCATCGGATGCTGCAAATCGAGGCCGATGCAAAATATGCCGACGTGATGGAACGTGCCCTGTACAGTGGCGTGCTCAGCGGTGTTTCGCGGGACGGCGAGAGGTTCTTCTACGCCAACCCGCTCCAGGTGGACCCGGCCGCCTACAAGGACAGCCCCGACCATCTCCAGCCGACCCGCCGCCCGTGGTTTTCCTGTGCTTGCTGCCCGACGAATGTCGCACGGCTGCTGGCGTCGCTTGGGCAATACATCTACTCCGCATCGGACACGGCCGCCTACGTGCATCTCTACGTCGCCGGTAGCGGCGCCGCCCGGATCGCCGAGCGGAATGTCACACTGACCCAGCGCACCAACTACCCATGGGCCGGCAGCGTGAAGATCACCGTCGCGGTGGCCGGTCCGGCTACGTTCGCCCTGATGCTCCGCATCCCTGGCTGGTGCGGAAGGCATAAGATTACGGTCAATGGCCGGCCCGCGGGCGCCGCGGTGACCAAAGGCTACGCAAGAATCCGTCGCTGCTGGCATGACGGCGATACAGTCAAACTGTCCCTTGCGATGCCGGTCGAGCGGATCGTCGCTCATCCGTCCGTTGCAGCCGATGCGGGCAGAGTCGCGATTCAACGCGGGCCAATCGTGTATTGTCTGGAGCAGTGCGACCATTCCGCGGATGTCCTGAGCATCGCGCTGACGAAGAAAGCAAGATTGGCCGCGCGGTTCGACGCCAATACTCTTGGCGGCATCGTGACGATTGAAGGTACGGGCGTGGTCCCCTCGGCCGCCGGGGGGCTCTACCGCCGCGCCGAGGAACTGAAAACCAGGAAGGTCAAGATCAAGGCCGTGCCCTACTGCCTGTGGGGCAACCGAAAACCCGGCGCGATGACAGTCTTCCTGCCGAGCGTATAAGGGCAACCGGCGCGAGCAGGATGTATCGAAGACCCCGGTGCATTCACGGACCGGCCTGAATTACCGTCTGTGCCGTATGGAAGAACACCCATCCCTTCGCCTCCATGCTGTGTTGGAATGGGAGATCGTACGAGAAAACGGGCTTGTCGGCAATGTCTGTAAGTGCTTATAATTCAAGCGGGACGAGTTGTTGGTAGGTACAAGTGGTATTGCTGGTTCCGTGGGATTATGCTCCCACCCGACGGGCTGCTTTCGAACGAGTGCAGTGCCAAGTCTCCGGACGGATTCGAGCAATGTCTATTGAGCTCTGTACCGACAGACTGATCAGGTGCGGATTGAAAGCCTCCGAGGCAGATAGGTTCGTCGCGGAAGTCAGAAGAATCAGCGGCGGGCCAGGCCCCTGCCAAAGTCTGGCAGTGGATCACGCGACATCTCCTGAGGCCGGAACACCCCTTTGGTGTGCATCAGTATCTCCATGCGGCCGTATTCGTGGACTGGGACGGCGCCAATGGTCCG
>JASLZV010000344.1 GCA_030754715.1 Phycisphaerae bacterium | reverse complement strand
CACCTTGTTCATTCCGTCGCCGCCGAGGCCGTTACGGTCTCCGGATCGATCACTTCCACGACCCGGACGCCCAGGTTTCCGTTGACCACCACCGGCTCGCCGCGTGCGATCAGCCGGCCGTTCAGATACACCTCCATGCCTTCGTCGGACCGCCGGTCCAATTCCACGATGCTGCCGACCTCAATGCGGGCAATGTCTCTCTGCCGCACCCACGTCTTGCCCAGTTGAATTCGCAACGTTTGAACACCTCTTTCAAGAATCATTTCACACCTTCCTTGGTTCATCCTGTCCCGCTGCACGGGTGGCATAGATGTCTTCGACTTCTTTCAGGACGCCGCGCTGATTCTCAGCATCCGCGGCCCGCATAACTCGGCGGTGGTATTCCTCGGCGGCCTGGCGCTGCTTGTGCGCCTCCAGCAGGTCACGGCGACATCGCTGGAACAGCGGTGAGACGGCCGTCCGGCTGCCGCGAAGGCAAACAATTGCTTTGCGGATATCGACGGTACGGTGGCGGTACGTCCCAAGCACCGTCGGGGCGCCATCGCCCATCAACGCGCGCCGGGCCGCAGCGTCGTAGTCAGCCAGCGCCCGGGTCATGAGACCCAATCGCTTCTCGATATCCCGCAACCGGGCGACTATAAGGCCGTACTGCCGGCGAGCAACATCCTCGCCACGCTTCCGCACACGCAGGAGCATTCGGCTTCGCTTTGTGGTTTTGGAATCCATCGCTACTGTCCGTTACGTTACCTGGGCCGGCTCACGGGTCACCGCGGGGCGGGCAGGCAGGCTGTCACATCCAATCTGCCGCGTCAGCGCAAGAAGCGCCTCAGTTGTCTGGCGCATCGTCACCGGCTCGCCGCTGAAAATTTCCTGAGCCAGAAACTTGCGGATTTGCGGCATGGCCCGAACAGCGTGGTCGTACTCCTCGCTGCTGCCGGCCTGGTAGGCCCCGATGTTGACCATGTCTTCGACATCACGGTACAGGGCAACCAACCGGCGGATTTCACGGGCGGCCGCCCGGTGGGACGAGCCGATCAGGTCGTCCATTACGCGCGAGACGCTCCGCAGGAGGTCCACCGGCGGATACTGCCCGCGATGGGCCAGCTCCCGCGAAAGCAAAATGTGCCCGTCGGTGACCGATCGCACCGCTTCGCTGATCGGATCGGACAAGTCGTCGCCCTCAATGAGCACCGAGTAAAAACCTGTAATCGAGCCGGTGCGTGTCCGGCCGCTCCGCTCAAGTAGTTGGGGAAGAATGCTGAAAACGCTGGGCGTATAGCCCTTGGTAGCCGGCGGTTCGCCCGCCACCAGACCGATCTGCCTCTGGGCCGTCGCCAGGCGAGTCAGAGAGTCCATCAACAGCAGCACGTCCTTGCCCTGGTCGCGGAAGAACTCGGCCACCGCGGTGGCCATAGCGCCGGCCTGCACACGAACAAGCGGCGGCTCGTCGCTGGTGGAAGCAACCACAACCGCCCGCCGCAGGCCCTCGGGGCCCAGATCCTTTTCGACAAAGTCGCGGACTTCCCGGCCGCGCTCCCCGATCATCGCAATGACGGACACGTCCGCGGCGGTGTACCGGCTGATCATGCCCAGCAGGACGCTCTTTCCCACGCCCGAACCCGAGAAAACACCCATCCGCTGCCCGCGCCCGACGGTCAGCACCGCGTCGATGGCGCGCACGCCGGTCGCCAGCGGCTCGGATATCCGCCGCCGCAGCATCGGGGCAATCGGCTCGGGCCAAAGCGGTACCCTGGCCTCGGCGCCAAAGTCGCCCCCACCGTCGATCGGCTTGCCCAGTGCATTCACCACCCGCCCCAGCAACCCAGGGCCCACCGCCACGGTTGGCTCGCTGGCCGTACACTCCACGCGATTTCCGCGGCAGATACCCACCGTCGAGCCAAGGGGCATCACCAGCGTCTGGTCGCCCCAGAAGCCTATCACGCGGGCCTCAAGTTCTCCCCCGGCCCTGAGGATTCGGCAGCCGGCGCCCACCGGAGCGGGAAAGTCGCCCACCGACACGGTCAGCCCGCGAACGGCCATCACCTGGCCGACAACACTCACCGGCTGGATCTGGCAGAGAACCTCTCTGTGTCGATCAAACGTGGACATTTTCCTTGGTGACTCCTACATGTGCAGCCATGGCGGACTTGTCAGGGCTCTTCTGCCGGGGCCAATAGGCATCCTCGGCGCCGGGCGTTTGGGGCTTCGCGCCGGACAGCAAGGCATCGGCCACCCTGGCCAGTTGGGCCTCGACGGTGGCATCGACCTCCCCCCGGGCGGTCAGCACCTTAACCCCGCCGGGCGCCACTCGGAGGTCGCCCACCATGCTCACCTGCCTGCCGAGGCCCATCGCCTCGGTAAAA
>JASLZV010000343.1 GCA_030754715.1 Phycisphaerae bacterium | reverse complement strand
GCTCAAGGCACTCGCCGATGCCGGTATCGACCCCGTACTTTTCGGAAACTACAACACCGTCAATTGCGAGACCCAGTGGTATCGCGACGAACTTCACAAGTACGTCAGAATGGACGAGTTCGGCAACTGCGAAAACTGGCTGTGTTGGGGGCAGAGCACTATCCAAGCCCGCCACGCCCTTAGTGTTCGCCGCCAACTTTGGGCCTCGGCCTCCATTCCAGACTTCAATGAGATCATCGCCGCTTACTTCACCAAACTCGCCGCCTGGGGCGTAAAGGCCATGCAGTGGGACAAGACCGGCTCATCCGAGGCCCTCCTCGACTTCAACCCGCTTTCGACGATGTCGCCCGATACGTCGATGCCCGAAGGAACTGTCCGCTCCTGCCGGTGGATCCTGGAAAAGTGTCGCGTGGTTCAACCCGACTTCTGCGTGGCCTCTGAAGCCTGCTCGGACCGGTATATCCCGTTTATCGACGTCTTCTACCGCGGCGCATCCGCCCAGGGCGTATCTCCGATTCGCTATGTCTTTCCGGAGTGGACGACGTGCCTCCACGTGATGTCTCCGTTTGACTTCGAGGGGGTTAACGCCGCCGTCCGCTTTGGCTGCGTCCTTGCCGTCGAACCGCAATCCTACAAGGCCGGCCCCAAACATCCCTGGTATCGTCAACTGATGACGTACGTCAAGGAGATCAACCGATTACGTGAAGAACTCAACGACCTCATATTCCTTTCCCGCTGGCTTGACGACCGCGGCGCGCGGGTGGTGTGGAATGATCGGATCATCCAGTCAAGAACCGCATCTACCGCCAAGGACCCAGGCGGGATTGTCTTGCTGGCTGGCGAGTTGCCGGCCGCCTCGGGCGACGTCCCGCTGGCCTTCTCCGTTCATGAGGGTTTCCGCGATGGCCGCCGCTCGATCGTCGTCGTCAACAACAGCCGCCAGACCCAGCGCTATCGATGGGCATTTACGCACAAAGAGGTCCCCCAGGCGAAACTCTACGCCCCGTTCGATAAACCCACAGCCGTTTCCCATTCGACCGAATTGTCCCTGCCGCCTCAGCGGCTGCACGTAATCGTCGAATCTCCCCGGAAGTGAATTCGTTAGGGTGGTTATTCGTTGGATGCATCAACGCCAAGGAGCCGAGAGCATGAGTAAAGATATTTTCAGTTTTGCATTCATCACCGATCCCCAAATCGGAATGAACAGCCCATTCGGCTTGTACGGTCCCGGATCCGACAAAGAGCGCCTGGATCGCGCAATAGCCCACGTAAACGACAATGAAGTGGACTTCGTTATCTTCGGCGGCGATCAGATAAATGATGCGGACGATGAAAATACGGATGCCCAACTGGACGTGCTTCAGGAGTCTCTGTCTGCCTTGACTGTTCCTTACCATGGGGTTATTGGAAATCATGAGCAGGGTGCCCCAACGCAACCCTGGAAGTACATCAAGCTAGGGCTGCCTGTCCGCTTCTCGTTTTCCCATCGCGGCGCGTTCTTTGTCGGTATCAATTCCTCGTGGCTGAGAGGAAACTTCGGAGATAAGTACTTGCAGGAGGAGTGGGACTACTTGGAAAACCAATTCTCTCGGGCGCCCGCCGGCCGCAACCACCTTTTTGTCGTCATGCACTGGCCGCTGTTCAACTATCATCCGCGAGAAGAGGACAAGGACGCCTACTGGAATATGCCCAATAGGGATGCGCTCATCGATCTATTCAAAAGGCACAAGGTCTCATGTGTTTTCTCCGGCCACTGGCAGCAGGACATAGATGCACGTTGGCATGGAATCAGCCTGATCACGAGCGTGGGGACTTCCATGGCAATTCAATATCCCGAAGAACTGTCTTTTAAGGTCGTAACGGTTTTTGAACATGGATGGTCGGTCAGGAGAGTATCGGTCGAGCGGACCTGAACCGTTTTCAGGCATCGAACAGGCGCATGCAGATGTGTTTGTTTTCTTTTGACTCCGTCTGTCGCTCCGGACGGCAATGCATGCCAACAGCCACCCCGCACGTCGGGCCGTCTGGCCTGGCCTGCTGAACTTGCCTCCTCAACGCTGCTGGTTGGCCCTTGCGTGGCGGTTTAGCCCCGCCACGATCGCCTGGACGGCCGCCTGGTCGATGTTCGTGTCGCTGCCGACGCCGAACAACACCTCGCCGGTCTCGAACTTAAGCGGCACGTACGCCAGCGCCCTCGCGTCGGCGCCCTTGCCCACCGCCTGTTCGTGGTAGTCGTCCACCTTGAAGTCGGCCGCTCCCAACTTCCGCATCCCGTTCACAAACGCCGAGATCGGGCCGTTCCCGTCGGCAACCACCCGCCTGTCTTGCCCGTCCACCTTCAGGTGTATCTCGCCGTGGATCTGCGTC
>JASLZV010000342.1 GCA_030754715.1 Phycisphaerae bacterium | reverse complement strand
TCAGGCATCACAATTGCATTATACCCGTTGGGTCAGGTGCGCCAGGTCAAGGGGCGTGCTGTACGGCCGGGTTGCAGGGTCGTTGTGGGCATATCACCAAGTCCGGTGGCCCCGGCCGCCATTGTTCGTGCAAGTCCCGTGTTGGCAGGAATATACAGCGTCCAATCACGATAACCATAATGGCTAGCCATTTTGGTATAGTCCGATAAGTTTTCGAACAATCCGGGGATCTGCCCCTCGCATATCTTAGCGCAAATTACTAATAATAAAGTAGTTATGAACAGGATCGTACAATTCGGTGCGATTGAAGCGCCGCAGTTACACGGATCTTGCAGGGATACCCGTGTTGGATGCGGACAGTTCCCCGCACTACTGGCACACACAACGGTAAATCTGAAAACCAAAGGAGAATTTGAGATGACGAAGCAGCAAGTAATAGGCACATCGGTGGCAGTGATGGCTCTGGCCGTGGTGATGTCGGCGGCAGTGCCCGCCTTGGCCAGCAGACTCATCTTTGAGGATAACTTTACCGGCGGGACCGATGGGGACGCCCTGACCGGCCGAGTTGCACCCACCGGCCAAACGTGGATAGCAGGGGAGTCATGGCTTCCTGGTGGCTCGATGATCACGGGTTACGTCGGTAACCCCTACGATACGTGCTGCGGGGCCGGCCAGTTCGGTACAACGGCGCATGCATGGTATGGCAACAATGTGAATCTGGGCACCTCACTTGCCGGACGGTACAGCTTTGAAATAGACATGAACAGAGGTTACCCCTTGGGCGCCGGTGGCGCTACTTACAATAACACCCTTGGTCTCTACCTTCGTGAGGGTGATGCTGGCGGGGCATATATGGCCGTTGGTTGGGGCAACCATAGCGCAAGTAATCTCTCTCTTGAAGGCGGCGCGGGCGTGACGATGGGCACTGTCCCTGACAGCTCGCCCAATTTCTGGGCCGGTATCCTGAAACTGGTGGTGGATCTGGACTTGCCAGGCAAGACCGTCGAGGTCAGTTGGAGCCCCGACCCCGCAATCGCCTCAACCGTAAGCGGTCCGACCAGCGGCACAACGGGTCCCATTTCCTTCACCGGAAGCTTTAACCCCTCACAGGTGGCCTTGTACCTTCAGACGACGGCTTCGGCTTCCGTCCGCGATGGATTTGACAACTTACGTCTGGTCCAGATCGTACCCGAGCCCGGGTCACTGAGCCTGTTGGGCATCGCCGGCCTGCTGGGCCTTCGCCACCGTCGCCGGGCGTAAAACCGGCGGGGGGGGCCAGGTTCGGTCCGGGGCACCAGTGCTGGCCCACCTGGAATCAAATTCCCCGTCAGTTTTTCATTGCTTGGGAGAGAGAGGCGAATGACTCGCAGTTATTTCATTTTCCTGGCCCTCACGGGCCTCGCATTCTGCACTGCGTGTACTACGGCGACCACTCTCACATGGACCGGCGGCGGCGATGGCACAACCTTCACCGCTACCGGCAACTGGTCCGGCTCGCCGACCGGCGGCGTCATCGACAAGGCAAACCTGGTCGACGACTATGTGATCAACGACGCATCGGCCGCCATTTCCGAGTCTGGCAGCTACATCATCAACGGGGGCTCGATCAGCCTGGCGGCCGGCGAGATCCAACGGCCTGGCTTTCAGGGCTTTTCAGGAGGACCACTGAACGTCTCGGGCGGCGTGGTTCACCAGTGGTTTCTCTCGGCGGGCGCAGCCGCAACTCTCAGCGGTGACGGCGAGATTGATCTTTTCGGCGCCGGCGCGGCCATCAACAACAGCGGCGGGGACGTCACGATTGACATTATCGGGGCCGATGCCGGGCTTACGTTCTTACGGAAGACGGCAAACGAGGTTGTCTCGACGTACCAGGGGGATATCTTCATCGGCGGGGTGCCCTCGGTGTTTGGCGCCGATCCACTGGTAATAGAACTCGGGGACAACGCCTTGATCGTCGAAAACGCCGCTTCCGGCGCCGACAACGTTACGGTGTTCGGCACGGTCGTTCCGGAACCGAGCATCTTCGCGTTCGTCGCCCTTCTGGCGATTCCGGCCCTTTACCGTCACCGTCGCCGGGCGCGTGATTCATAACCTGACATCCTTAAGTGAGGCATTGTTAAAACTTTCCGCACACGCAAGATTTTGCAGTGCCTGGCAGGTCCGGACTTTTTCTCAGGTAAACAACTCAAGCCAAATTCACAAGAGGTATTTGTGATGTTCGGCATTAAAGATATTGTCGTTACACCCGACCATATTCAGTTTTCGTCAGTAACGTCGAATAACCCGGTTAATTGGGTCGGCGTTGACAACATCCTGGTCACGCACAGTTTTGTGATTCCCGAGCCGGCCACAGCGATGCTACTGGGTCTGGGC
>JASLZV010000341.1 GCA_030754715.1 Phycisphaerae bacterium | reverse complement strand
GGCATCAAGGGGGATGCGGCAATTGTGGCTGAAAGTTTCGATAACCTGGCCGTGGTTGTCGGAAAAGGTCAATGCGTGTGGGATGTTGTTTTGCGGCGCCGCGGCGAAGTATGCCACGAACTTGTCTGCCCCCCCAAAGCCGCCGACCTGCTGGGAGCGATGCAGTCGGTCCTTGCCGTCCTGCGGGACACTGCGCAGAAACTGTCCCGCGGCGTCGGTCACCCGCTTCTGGGCTCCGGGTCGTTGTTCATAGGGCAGGTCCACTATGGTGATTTTTACAACAGGGTTCCCAACGAGTGCAGGCTGCAGGGCACCCGTCGCTGGCTCCCGGGTGCTTCGTACGCCCGGATGAAGGCCGAGTTTGATGATTTGCTCAACCGGATGCCGCCTTTTGAAGGTATTGCCCGCGAATGTTCATGTGCCTTGTCGGGGGAGGCCTACCAGGTTGATACGCGGGAGCCTGTTATCCAATCACAGATTCGTTCCTACAAAACCGTGACAGGCAAGGATCTCGAAGTTGGTGGGACATCTGTGGTAACCGACGCCTGCCGGCTTGTTAATCTTGGTGATGTTCCGACCGCGGTGTGGGGTTTTGACACCGAGACCGCTCACAGCGATCATGAGTTCATCAGAATCGATCGGGTCTGCGAAGCGTGCCGGATTGTCCTGTTGACTGTCTTGGATTATCTAAACGTTGTCTCAAGGTAGTAAACACCGATCGATGCGGAGCAATAGGCGGTGTGGCCCTTGGGCTGCAAGACGGCTTCGATGCTTGGTGCGCACGAGCGTCGGGAAGAACTGAATATGCGAAGAATCCTTGATTTTGAGGTCGGCGCCGATCAGGCCGCCCTGTGGTTCCTGGGGCAGGCCGGATACATAATGAAATCCTGCGGGACCATTGTTGCTATCGATCCGTATCTGAGTGATTCCGCCGGGAAGGTCTACCCCCAACTCTCGCGCGCGCTTCCGGTCCCGATCAAGCCGAACGAGTTGGAAGTTGATATCTACATTGTGACCCACGACCACCTTGACCATTTGGATCCGGAAACAATCGAGGGCTATCGACACAAACATCAGACTGTATTCGTCGCGCCGCGGCTGGCGTGTAAGAAACTGTTGTCTCTGGGCATATCCCGGGACAATATCTCACGCATAGACTCAGGAGAGACCGGGACCATCCGGGGCGTGAAGATAACCGGCATATACACGGTGCCCAACGCGCCTGAGGTGATCGACACGGCCGGCTACGTGCTTGAATTTGAAAACTCTCGAAGCGTCTATCATTCCTCGGATACCGCCTTCTCCCCGCTCTTGCTGGAAGCAGTCAGCCGGGCGGAGGTCGCCTTGGTGTGCATAAACGGAAAATGGGGCAATCTCAGTCCTCAGGAGGCGGCCAAACTGGCTGACAAAGTGAGTACGAAAGCGGCTATCCCGAATCACTATGACATAATGGCGCTGAATTCGGAAAACCCCAAGACGTTCGAATATGAGATGCACCGGCAGAACCCCGATATCCCGGTGAAGATACTGTCTATAATGGAGCCTTTTGTTTGGTAAGGACGGCTGGATCGCCCCGGGCGTGGTGAAGTGGTTCGACTCGCGCCCTGCCGGCAGAGCGATTCATTCCGAGGCTGCGCCGTAGTATTTATCTCGCATCTGTTTGAGAAAATCGACCGAGGCCTTCATTTCGTCCATTCCGTTCTCACCGTCCTCGATTGAAATCCAACCGTTGAAGCCGGCGCCGGCAAGGCGGGTGAATATGGCGTCGTAGTCGTTTTCCCCCTGTCCCGTTACGCCGTGTACCAGTGCGTCGGGATACCCCAGCGTCCCGTCCGCCTGCTGCAAGTCTTCCAGCGAAGTTCCCCCCAGCAGGTGGCGGTCGCTGGCGTGCACCGTCATCACGCGCGGCAAGACCGCCTCAAGCAGTTCAATCGGGTCCTCGCCTGCAACAAGAGCGTTGGACGGATCGTACTGGACGCCGAAATGAGGCGAATCAATACGGTTCACTATGGCCAGGAAAACTTCCCTTTTCTGCGCGAACTCCCGGTACTGCCAGTATCCGTCCTTATAGTGATTCTCGATAACAAGTTTCACCCCGCATCGATCGGCCGTCGGCAGGCATGCTTCGATACATTCAACTACTCGGTCCGTCCCCTGTCGCAAGGTAACGTTCGGACGCTGCTGGCCGGAAAGAGTTCGGCAGAACCTGCCGCCCAACTCGGCCGTGACGCGGATCATCTCCTTTTGTTTTTCGATCTCCTTCTTGCGCGCATCCGGGTCGGGAATCGTGAAGTCCGGCGAGTAGCACATCATCGGCACGGTCATGCCCAGTGCCTCGACCCGCCGGCGAACGTCGGCCAGATACACCGTCTCATG
>JASLZV010000340.1 GCA_030754715.1 Phycisphaerae bacterium | reverse complement strand
GCAGGGGATAAGGTTAGAGCAGTTAACGATTAGATGTAGCGTCTCAGGACCGGGCGAGGACGAGCCTGGCAAAGAGGCCGAAGCAGGTGATGCCACCGCATCCTACCGCATCGTCGATACAGACCGATGCCGCCAGGCGAAGCCGCAGCCGCCCTGGGGTGCTGCAGATAAGCGTTGGCTGCTCCAGCCCGCCGATCCGATCACCACGCCAGGCCCAGCCGCAGGACAATCTGGCAAACCACATTGGCGCCGAGCCCGGCCGCCAGGTCGTCGCTGAGTATCCCCCACCCACTCGGAAGTTTTTCGAGTCGTCGCACGGGCGGCGGCTTGAGGGTGTCAAGTGTGCGGAAGACCGCCAGCGACACACCACAGGCCAGCCACGCGTCCGCTGGGGCCGAGCCCAACGGCACGGCCAGCAGTGCAACGGCCTGTCCGGCCCACTCGTCGGCGGTGCATTGGGCCGGGTCCCTGCGGCCGAAGGCCGACTCGGCAAAAGACCCCAAGGCCACGCAGACGACAGACCAGACCACAACCGCAACGGCCAGGGCGATCGTTACCCACATCATGCTGCCGCCCGAGGCCCACGCCACCAGGACGAAAACCGCGCACATACCAACCGACCCGAACGTGCCGGGCACCAACGGCAGATACCCCGTACCCAGCCCTGTAATCAGAAACTTGCGGAATCCTTTCACTGCTGCTGATCGCTGAAAAGTCACACATCACCCACCTGCCCCCAAGCCACTGTTAACGGGAATTCTCAAGATCTATTTACGGCCGCCGACAACAGGCGCCGCGCTTTGCCCACGTAGGCAAATCCGCTGCCCACCGTCACAATCACCGCAAACCACATGGAGACGATCTTCATACAGATCGCCCACTGCGTGTGGGGCAGGTTGGCCAGTTGGTACAACACGGTGCAGATGGCAACGGATTGGAGGAACATCTTGATCTTCCCGGCGTAGGTCGCGGGAAACTTTATGCCCTGCGACTCACTGTAGCTCCGGAAGGCCGACACGATAAACTCCCGCGCGAAGATCGCCACCACCATCCACGGTTGAACAATCGAGATCATCCCCCCCGTAATCCAGCCGGGCAGGTCACGCTCAAAGGTCGAGACAACCCCCGGGCCGTCCGGCAGCGCGGCGAAGTTCGACCCGGTCAGCATCACAAACGCGCCCACCACGAGCACTTTGTCCACAAACGGATCGGCAATCCGCCCAAACGCGCTGGTAACATTCCACTTTCGCGCCAGACATCCATCCAACACATCGGTTACGCCCGCGACGATATACAGCACAAAGGCCGCGTTCAGCATCCCGCTGCCCCACTTCGCGTCCTGGCGGTACATCCCAAGCAGCACAAAAAACGCCGCCGCCAGGATGATCCGCGCCACGGTCAGTTGATTCGGTAATTTCCGGTTCATGTTCCAGGCAACGTCGATAAGGTTCTTGCTGTAACTATGGTTCGGATTCCGTCTCGACGGCGGCAGCAATATCACGAATTGCTCGAACGAAACCGAATCACGCAAACGCCATTAGGCATCTTGAACGTCGTATTGGTGACAGTCGGACACATTCGCGCCATTCGCGGTACACTTTTCGCCTTGGTGCGGGCTATCGCGGGCGCACTATCAAATCGTACCCGTCCCAATCCGCCACTGTGCCGCTCACAAACGTCCCGCTCGCTCGCGGGGCGGTCAGGTAACACACACCGTCGATGTCGGGCGCCTGCCCCGCGTGGCGACCGACGCATCGGCCCTGGGTATCCACCCCATCGGCCAGCACTTCCATCGACCGCCCTACCATCGCCTCGTTGGCCCCAAAGGCAATCTCCTGCTGGGCAGTCATGATTGCCTCGGCCCGGGCGGCCTTCACGTCCGCCGGCACCTGATCCGGCATGTCAGCCGCCGGCGTGCCGGGCTCAAGAGAATATTCGAAAACCCCCATCGCATCAAACCGAAATTCCTTCACGAACGACAGCAGTTGCCCAAAGTCTCCGTCCGTCTCGCCGGGGAAGCCCACAATGAACGTCGTGCGGACGGTCATCCCGGCCCGCCGCAACTTGTCCAGCAGTTTCTCGATGCCTTTTCGCTTGATCCCGCGCCTCATCCGGCCAAGCACGTCGTCCGATATGTGCTGAAGCGGAACGTCCACGTACCTCACCATGTGCTGGCATTCGCCCATCGCCGCAACAATGTCGTCTGAAAATCCCCGCGGATACGTATACAGCAGGCGAATCCAACGGACCCCGTCCAGCGCGTCGAGGTCGCGCAGCAGGCTCACCTCGTCGATGAACGCCAGCGTCCATCCGACGTCTGCGGCCTCCATCCGCTCAAGGGCGGTGTCGACCACGTCTACCGAGGCGGGTGGAAGCTCCAG
>JASLZV010000033.1 GCA_030754715.1 Phycisphaerae bacterium | reverse complement strand
GTCCGGTTGGTCGTCCCAATTCTTGTCAAGATCCGCCACGTTTTCATGGCCGCCAAGGCGCTAGTAACCAGCTCATCATCGCCTCCAGGGGCAGCAGCGGTTTCGGCCGTCCACCGACCGATTTCGCCTCACAGCCCGGAGGTCGCGGCGCTAGTGTTGCTTTCAATTGCATCGCCCGCCAACGGGCATATCCCCCGCGGCCTGCATGACAAGTACGGGCCTTATCGCCTCAAGTCTTTCCAGCATCCCAAACGAGTCTTTCCACTGCTCAATGCCAAAACGATGCGTAATAAGCACCGAGGTCTTGACCTTATTGGCGGATACAAAGCCCAACGCCTTTTGCCAGTCGGAGTTCAGCGAACTGTAGGCAAAGAACAGAGACACTGCCTTGGAGACCAACTGATCCCAGGGAATCGCAACGTCCGGCCGGCCGGTAATTCCGGATATAGCCATCCGTCCATTCTTCCGCAACAAATCCATACCGCTGACAATCGCGCTGCTGCTGCCCGATGCCTCGACAACAACATCGGGGCCTTCCCCGCCGGTGAGATCCATGACTCTTTCGCGCAAGTTGTCCTTTTCGATATTCACCGTATCAATGCCCAGTTTTCTCGCACACTCAAAGCGAATCCCTTCGTCGCGATTCGTGCCGACGATCAGCACGTCTCGCGCGCCTTCGGCCCGCGCGACCTGGGCGGCCAGCAGGCCGATGGCTCCGGGGCCGAAAACGACCACGAAATCGTCCGGCTCGATCCCGCATCTGTGCCAAACAGAATGCACCGCCACGGCAAGCGGCTCCATCAGGGCCGCATCTTCAAAGGAAACATTGTCGGGTATGTGATGGATCAGACAGGCCGGCAGGCTGACGTATTCGGCAAAACAGCCGTCGGAGTGAATCCCCATGGCCTTCTTGTGAGAACAGAGATTCGGATATCCCCGCAGGCATATTGCGCAGGTACCGCACGCGAACGGATTGTTCGCCGAAACGACCCGATCACCGATCCGCAACGACTCAACATCGCCGCAGACGCTTTCGATAACCCCGGAGAACTCGTGGCCGAGAACAAACGGGGGAGAGTTGGGAAAGCGGTCATAGTAGATATGGACATCCGTACCGCAAACCGCCGCGACATGTACCCTGATCAGCACATGCCCTTTGGCCGGTTCCGGCGCAGGGACCTCCTTGAGTTGAACGTTGCATTTGCCCCGAGCGACTTTCATCAATGCCTTCATTTGCACACCCATTGCGGCCCGTTTGACCTCGGTGTCCGCCAGCCGCGGCGGGACACACTAAGGATGGCGGGGCGAAAAAGATTGGCAAATTGTCGATTGTCGACAATAATTGTGTCTATCCCCCACTGTTTGTCAAGGGATCACCGAATGACCTTAGCCCGCGAGAAAAGACACAACGCCCTGTCCGACACGGTCTATGAAAATCTCCGCCGCCAGATCGTCACCGGCAGGCTCAAAGCGGGCCAGAGAGTCACCGAACAACATATCGCCGAATCGGAGGGGATCAGCCGCGCTCCGGTACGGGAAGCATTAAAACGGCTGGACGAGGACGGCCTGCTCACACTCCTGCCTCGCAGCGGCTGCTACGTCCGCCGGTTCACGCCAGAGGAAGTAAACGACATCCTTGAGATTCGCAAGCGGTTGGAGTCCCTAGCCCTGGAGTACGCGTTCGGAAGGTTCGACCTGAACAAGATCAGGACCCTGCGCAAGAGATTCCAGGCGTGCCTGGAACTGGACGAACCCAAACTGGCGCGAAAGGAACTGCGGCTCGACGGGCAACTTCATTCGCTGATCTGTGAAGCATCCGGCAGCCGCAACGTGCAGGACCTGCTGGGTAAACTGTGGGCGCGGATACGGGTTTTTCGGGCTCGGGAGGCGATGGCGGGTGGGCGCGCAAGAGTCGCCCTGAAAGGACACATAGGAATCCTGGATGCGATCCTGGCGGCAGATAAGGAAAAGGCCTTGCGACTCCTGG
The DNA here is from genome assembly GCA_030754715.1 of Phycisphaerae bacterium. GTDB lineage: Bacteria > Planctomycetota > Phycisphaerae > SM23-33 > SM23-33 > JASLZV01. Next base: position 8,319 of record JASLZV010000033.1, on the reverse strand, counting down.
AAGAACACATAGAAACAGCACGGAAATACACACTGGCCACGTCGCAATAGGCATACCAGGCCAGGCGTCTTGGAAACATCCACCGCGCTAGCATGAACATAGAATTCCCTCATTACGACAACGTGCCCGGAATGACGGTCCCGGACCGGAACCTTCTGGGAGTGTTTTCGCTGCCTCGGCGCCGGCCGGATGAGGCATCCATCCAAAGGGCTCTTGACAAGCCAATCGGAACGCCGCGTCTTGGTGAGTTGGCCGACGGAAAGCGCCGGGTGCTGATCATCTGTGACGACATTGCCCGCCCCACCCCCGTACACAGGATCATCCCCTATGTTCTGGAGGAACTGTCCGCCGCCGGCGTTCCGGACGACGGTATCGAGTTCATGATCGCTCTGGGCACGCACCGGCCCATGACGGAGCGGGAAATACGGGACAAGGTCGGCAGCGACGTCTTCGAGCGTTTCGAAGTGCACAATCACCACTGGCAGGATCCAAAGGCCCTGGCGTACATCGGCAAAACGGGCCAGGGCGTGGAGGTCTGGGTGAACAAAAAGGTCGCGCAGGGGGACCTGGTAATCGGCATCGGCAGAATCATGCCGATTGAGGTGTGCGGCTTCACCGGGGGAGGCAAAATCGTTGTCCCGGGCTGCTGCGGGCCCGTCACCAACAGCGAAATGCACTGGACCCGCGTGGACGTGAACAGCAGCGAGATTCTGGGCCGACGGGATAATCCGATCCGCCGGTCCATCGACGAACTGGCCCGCAAGGCCGGCCTGAATTTCATCGTCAACGTCATTATGGACACCGACAAGAACATCTTCGACTGCGTGGCCGGTGACCTGGCCGAGGCGCACAGGGAAGGCTGCCACAGGGCGCGGGAGTTCCACGAGGTCCGCCTGCCGCAAAGAGCCGACATCGTTGTAGCCGACGGCTATCCCTTTGACATCGAGTTCTGGCAAGTCAACAAGGCGTTGGATACGGCCGGTGTGTGTGTTCGAAAAGGCGGCGTGGTAATATGCGTTTCACCCTGCTACGAGGGGCTGTCACAGTCGCACCATGACGAACTGCTCAAGTACGGATATCACTGCCCGCAGCGCGTCAGGGAATTGGTGGCGTCAGGTCAGATTCGCCATAAGGTCGTCGGCGTACACATACTCCAGGTTACCGACGTTTCGGTGCGAAGGGCTACGGTCTTCCTGGTGACCGGCGGAATTCCCCGCTGTGAGGTGGAAAAAGTCGGCTTGAAGTACGCCGTCACGCCGCAGGAGGCGCTCGACGAAGCCTTCAAAATCGCAGGTGGTGATGCAAGTGTCCTGGTGCTGCACGGAGCGGGGGAAATGCTGCCGGCGTTTCAAAGTGAAGATTCCTGAACAACCGGCCAGGAGCCCCTAAAAACCGATGCGCGAATGGAATTCCCGGCGGCCTTGAGCGCCGGCATCGACGCAGAAAAGGTCGCCGGCGTTTTCGACCTTGTCGCCGGTCTCGTCCAAAGAGGCCGACGTGACGTAGAGATGCGAAAAGTCCGCCCCGCCAAATGCAACCGAGGTGGGTTTGTTCACAGGAAGGTTCACACGGCCTTTCTCGCCACCATCAGGAGCATACCGTATGACACAGCCGCCTTCCCACATGGCCGACCATACGTCGCCTTCGGCATCAACGGTCAGGCCGTCGGGCAAGGCCAAACCCCCGGTCCTGGCGAAGATCCGTCGGTTCGACAAATCACCGGAGTCGCGGTCGTAGTCGTAGATCAGGATCGTCCGTTTCATCGTATCGGTGAAGTACATGCTCTTCAGGTCGCCGGTGAATCCCATGCCGTTTGGGACCTCAACACCATCGATGACGATCTGATACGTCCCGTCATGATTCAGGCGGTAAAGCCGCCCCGGGCGATCATCGGCTGACATAGTTCCGCAAAACACCCGACCACACGGGGCGGCAATCACGTCATTGAAGCGTGTGTGGGTCTCCTGGGGAATTTCCTCAACAATCGTTTCAGCGATGTCACCGTCGCGCAGAACCTCCACTCTGCCGCGATCCCGGAACAGAAGAAGCGAGCCATCCGCTTGAATGGTGAACCCCCCGACAGGCCGGCCTTCGATGACCAGTTCGTATTGGCCGCCGACCGGGTTCAGCCGGTACAGACGCCCCTGGAGTATGTCGGTCCAGTACACTCGCTTCTCGGTCCAGTGCCACAGCGGACCTTCGCCCAATACGTTATTGACGTGCGCAACGACCTTGACAGACATTCGCATTCCTCCGGTCAGTCAGCCGAACACCGGCGATTCCGATCTGCCCAACGTTATCTCCAGCGTCCATGAGACCTCGGCGAGGCCCCGGATACTCGCATATTCACCTTGCTGAACCGCGGTTTCCAATTTGTCCGGGCAGCCGGTGCACGGTTCGAGAGCAACATTGAAACTTGGCTTACCGTCAAAGGGCCAGCCGCCCTCATTGATCCACAGGCCAACGTATGGAATTCTATCCGCCGGGAAGGACAATTTTATGAAGTCGCCCGTCTTGCGATCGTGCAAAGCGCACCAGCCTTCTTCGAGCCTTGTCGTGAACACCTTGGTGGCCTGATCCTCATTTGCCGACCTGATCACGCTCAAATCGACCACCGCGCCGTCGGCCTGCCTCGCCTCCGGCCAGGATGTTTCGTAGAGCAGTTCGCCGAACCTCTCGTATTTTGAAAAGTCGGTACGTATCCGAGGGCTGCCCGGCAGGATAATCCTGCTGCCGGGCGTCACCGCCAACAGCGGATGGGCCGACCAGATGTACCTGAACTCGTGGGGAGACAAATTGCGCAACGTGTATCGCATACAAACACGGTTTACCTCGACAGACATTTCCTTGATGAACCAATAGGGGAATCTGACTCCGTGGGCCGACATAATCAGACGGTCCGCTTTGGTTTCGCATTTCCACGGCAGCGTCCACAATTCACCATGATCCGGCACAACGGTGCCTTTCCAGGGCCAATCGGGATACACCCCCTCGGCAATGGTGGGGAAACATTCATCAAATCCACTGATATCACAGTCACCGAAGTCCTCCCCATACCGCAGTGGGCGAAATTCCCGGCCGCTCAAAGACATGAATTCCCGGCCGGTACCTTTGCAAACCAGAGAAATCATTTTCCCGCCAAGTTGCGGCAGGACGGAAAAACTCACCTCCCGATTCTCCACGGTAATCCTGTCCAGCCCTTGAAACGTGTCCGTGAATATCTTGGTCATTGCTTGTTGCCGGGGCGCCTAACGGGCGCCGCCTCCGAGCGTTTCCGATGCAAAAGGTTCCTGGCTGATCAGTTGGCTGGTCATTCCGCCATCGGCGAAGATGTTGGTTCCAGTAACATAACTGGCTTCATCACTGGCCAGAAAGACCGCTACGTTGGCGATTTCCTCAGGGCTGCCGACCCGACCCATCGGGATATTGGACTTCCAATAAGCCAGGCATTCCTGGGGGTTCGGGGCGGCCTCTTGAATGTCCGTCCATATCTGCGTGTCGATCAGACCGGGTGACAGAGCGTTCACCCGGATGTTTCGCGTGGCGTACTCGACAGCCAGCGCCTTGGTCAATCCGACCATCCCCCATTTGGCCGCGTCGTAGGGTCCGGCGCCGGGCAGGGAAGCCATCGTATGAACCGTGGTTATGTTTACAATCGAACCACCGCCGGTTTTAAGCATTTCGATGATGGCGTACCGGGAGCACAAATAGGTTCCCAGCAAGTCGGTGTTGATTACCCGGTCCCAATCGGCCCGTTGGGTCTGTTCGAAGGGCTTGACGAAATTCACACCGGCGTTGTTAACAAGAATGTCGATTCGCCCATACTCCTCGACAGCCTTGGCGACCATCTCGCGGACGTCTTTCTCGACGGAAACATCACATCGGACAAAGATTGCCTCACCGCCGGCGGAGACAACAGCATCGACCACCGGCTGACCGTTGACCGCCCTCCGCGAAGCGGCTGCCACTTTGGCCCCCTGGCGAGCAAACACTTCCACCATGCTCCTGCCGATACCGGCGCCCGAGCCCGTTATAATCGCAATTTTATCTTTGAGTTTCATCAGCTCACCCTTTCCGGATCATCAAACCCCCCAGCCAGCTAACCTGCAACCGACAAATCTTAACCTCGCCGATTCCCATTGGCAATCATTAGAAACACCGGCGATGATGGAAATCGGTTCATTGTCATTGAAATCCGATCGCGCCGTCCAGCCGCGGCGACCTTGAGTCGATAATTGTCCGCACAATTGCGTATGAATTGGGGGTACTACGCAGGGATTACGTATCTTGATGTTACCGTAATGATGCTGGCTGCGATTTCCAGCCCGTGTGCAAAGTGCAGCACGTATTCGTGATGACACCTGGCCCATGGAACCAAACAGGGCCTCGCCCATATCCACACTGGAGGGCCGGAACTGCAAATAGACCGTGCTTTTGGCACAGGACATGCTAGTATTTGACGCGTAGTCCGCCGGACCTGCGCGGCACGGGAATCCGCGTCTGTGGTCGGGCGGCGTTGCAAAAAGTCCCGAACAACAATGGCCAGGACCTAACCATGACGCAAGAAAACGTACGTCAAGCCGCGATCATCGCTATCAGTGAGGCCAAAGCCCTTGGCGGGTTAGTGGACTACCGAACCAAGGACGTCCGCGAGGTATACTGTGAGCATGTCTTTAACGAAGCGATCCAGCGCGAGCGGCTGCCGAAGATGGTCTTCAAGTCGCTCCAACAGACCATCAAGGCCGGGCAGGAAATCAACCCGGGAATTGCCGACGCGGTGGCGCTGGCGATGCGGGACTGGGCCATCGAGCACGGCGCGTCGCACTTTACGCACTGGTTCCAGCCGATGACCGGCAACACAGCCGAAAAGCACGAGAGTTTCATCACCCCCACCCCCGACGGCGAAGTGCTGGCCAAGTTCAGCGGAACGGACCTGGTCCGCGGCGAGTCCGATGCCAGCAGTTTTCCCTCCGGCGGGCTGCGGGCTACCTTCGAGGCTCGCGGGTACACCGCCTGGGACCCCTCCAGCCCGGCATTTATCCTGGACAACCCCAACGGTGCAACGCTGGTGGTTCCAACCATGTTCGTCAGTTGGACCGGTGATGCGCTGGACAAGAAGACCCCCCTACTACGGTCAATGGAGGCCCTAAGCACCCAAGCCATCCGCGTCCTGCGGCTGTTCGGCAACACCACGTCCAGGCGGGTGTTCACCACCGTCGGGGCCGAACAGGAGTATTTCCTGATTGACAGGCACTTCTACCTGAATCGCCCGGACCTGGTCAACACCGGGCGGACCCTCTTCGGTGCAAAACCGCCCAAGGGCCAGGAACTGGAGGATAATTATTTCGGTGCAATCCCCGAGCGGGTGTTAAGTTTTATGGCCGAGGTGGAATACGAGTTGCTCCGCCTGGGCGTACCGGTCAAGACCCGCCACAACGAGGTAGCCCCGGGGCAGTACGAACTGGCCCCGACGTTCGAGACGGCCAACTTGGCCACCGACCATCAGATGCTAACAATGGAGACGCTGCGGAAGGTGGCCGGGCACCACGGCTTCGCCTGCCTGCTGCATGAAAAGCCCTTCGAGGGTGTCAACGGCTCAGGCAAGCACAACAACTGGTCGATGACTACCGACGACGGTGAGAATCTGCTCGAGCCGGGCGACACCCCACACGCCAACGCACAGTTCCTGATCTTGTGCGCCGCTGCGCTCAGGGGCGTGTACAAGTACGCCGGGCTGCTTCGCCTCAGCGTCTGCGGGGCCGGCAATGACCATCGCCTGGGCGCCAATGAAGCCCCGCCGGCGATTATCAGCGTATTTCTGGGCGACCAATTGACCGACGTTTTCCAGCAACTGCGGTCTGGCGGCGCCAAGAGCAGCAAGTCCCCCGACCACCTTGAGATAGGCGTTTCGATGCTCCCGAAACTTCCACGCGACGCAGGCGACCGCAATCGCACCAGTCCATTCGCCTTTACAGGCAACAAGTTCGAGTTCCGCGCCATCGGCTCCAGCCAGAGCATCGCCGGGGCCAATACCGTGCTCAATGCCATCGTAGCCGAGTCGCTCGACTACATCGCCACGAGGCTGGAGGCGGCCGTCGATGCCGACCAGGACTTCAACAACGCGGTCCAGGAACTGCTGTCGGAAATGGTCGGGGAGTTCGAGCCCATCCTGTTCGACGGCGACAACTACTGCCTCAAGTGGCAGAAAGAGGCCCAGCGGCGCGGCCTGCCGAACCTGCAAACCACCGTCGATTGCGTGCCGCTGGCGACTTCTCCCGAGGCCATCGAGTTGTTCGGCAAGTACTGCGTCTACAGCGAGCGCGAACTGCGCAGCCGGGAGGAAATCCTCCTGTCCAACTACGCCAGATCCATCGGCATCGAGGCACAAACCGCTTCGACGATGGCCCACACAATGATCCTGCCGGCTGCCCTGCGCTACCAAGCCGACGTAGCCGCCGCGGTTAACAATGTCAAGGTGGCAGGTCTTGAAAACCCCACGCAAATGGACCTCCTCAGAGAGTTGACGGAGGCCGCCTCGGCCTTCCGCAAGGCCGCGGTGGCCCTGGACCAGGCGGTCGTCGAAGACATCGGCGGCGACGCGCTGGCCCAGGCGAAGTATCAGCGCGACGCCGTCATTCCTGCAATGGACGAACTGCGACTCTGGGGTGACAAACTGGAATTGCTGGTAGCCGACGACTATTGGCCGCTGGCGCCTTACCGCGAGATACTGTTTATCCGCTGACTTGCCAACAGCTCCCGACCGGCCGTCGGGCAGGCACCATCCGGGAGATACAGAATGAAAATTCTCGTTATCGGCGGAACCGGCCACATCGGCAGCTTCCTTATTCCCATGCTTGTCGATAGGGGCGGGCAGGTGATTGTCGTTTCGCGCGGTAGTACGCCTACCGGAAAAACCGCGGCCTGGCAGAAGGTTGAATTGCAAACGGCCCGGTATGCGACGCAGGACGCCGCCTGGTGCGACTGCGTCGCTCAGACAGGGGCAGAGGTGGTAATCGACATCATAGGGGTAGACGTCTCCGGAACCTACGAAGCAGCCATGAGCACCTGCAAGCACTTCATCGCCTGCGGGTCGGTCTGGATGTTCGGGCCGCCCAGGACTATACCCACCCCCGATACCACCCAGAGTCCCTGCGAATCCGAAGGGTATGCTCAGAGATATCGTCAAATGCTGGCCACCAGGGACAAAGCCGCCCGGGACGGGATTGCCTTCACGGCCATCATGCCCCCGAACATCTGTGGACCGGGCAAGATACCGCTGGATGGACACGGCGGCCGGGATGCCGACGTTCACAAAGCCCACATTCAGGGCACGTCCGTCAAGCTCCCCCTCGGGTGCAATACCTCGATCGGACCCTGCGACGCCGAGGACATAGCCCGGGCGTTTTGCCTGGCTGTCGATAATCGCCAGGCTGCGGCAGGTGAGATTTTCAACGTCGGGGCCGCATACGGCCTGCCCGCACCACAATTCATCGAGGCATATGCCGGAATATATAATACGGACATACCGATAGAGTACGTCTCGCACGAAGATTTCTACTCCACGATCCTGCCCGACCCCGGCGCAAATTACCATTTCAGGGAACACATGCTTCCGGATATCTCAAAGATTCGAGCCAAACTGGGGTACGAGCCACGGCACACGCCGGAACAAACCATGGAGCGGACGGTGGCGTGGATGCGCGAAGAAGGGATCATTTGAAAACGTCGATCAGGCCACGGTGATTATGAACATCGTATGCGTTCAGTTTGACATTACATGGGAAGACCCACCGTCCAATTATGCCAAGGTCAGTGACCTGCTCGACGCAGCCGAGGTGCACCGCGGCGACCTGGTGCTGCTGCCGGAACTCTTCGCCGTCGGGTTCACCATGAACACCACAGGCGTAGCCGAGGAGCCCGAAGGGCCCACGTTTGGATTCCTCGCTGAATTGGCCGGGCGTTGGGGGGTGTATGTTCTGGGCGGGCTGGCCACCTCCTCGGGCGGCGTGGTGCGAAACGAGGCCGTCCTGCTTGCCCCCGACGGCCGCGAACTGGCGCGGTACGGCAAGATGCATTTGTTCAGCCCTGCCCAAGAGGCGGACCACTACGCGCCAGGGCAGCAGATCGCCGTCGCGCAGGTACGTGGCTTAGATGTGGCGCCGGCGATCTGCTACGATCTGCGGTTCCCGGAATTTTTCAGAACGGCGACCAGACAAGGGGCGGAACTGTTTGCGGTAATTGCCAACTGGCCGGCCTCTCGGCAGGAACACTGGCTGGCTCTGCTTCGGGCCCGAGCAATTGAGAACCAGGCCTATGTCG
>JASLZV010000339.1 GCA_030754715.1 Phycisphaerae bacterium | reverse complement strand
CCGGAGGAGCAGGTCAGTTTGCGACACGGGCCACAGCATTACCACCTACTGACCAGAAAGGACATACGGCAGTACATAGATCTCGGTGTGAACGTGCTGAAGTCGAGCCACCTGAAGTTCATCGATCTGTGGCAGGAGCCGGTCTTCATCTACAAGGACGCCACATGGCCTCAGGTGCTGTATCGCAGCAACTACTATTGCTACAAGCAGCATCTCGACGAACCAACCGCCCTGTTCGGTGTAATTGAACTGCGTAAGAAGGGAAAGGCCGTTTCCAACTGGACCCCGGCCCGGCTTGCGAAAATCGTTCAGATGCGACCCCGTGAAGCGATCAACGACCGCAGCGTCCAGATCTGGCGCGTGCTGCAACAGACCTTCGGACTCGGGGATCTTCCCGCATATCAGGACCCGATCTGCGCGTGGGACGCCATGGACGCCGCGTGGTACGTGATGGCCGCTGATGCGGGCGGGGTGGTCGTGGAAGGTCCCGGACTCTTTCGCCACGCCCGCACGCTGCCCTATATGAATATGACGTACCGAGCCCGGATTCCTCACACCCAGAGGAACCGTGCCGCCCTGGCCACCGCAATCCTGCGGGGCGCAGCAAGGAACTTCAACAAGGAATGGGGGATTAGCCTGTACGAATCGACTAAATGGTCGCCCTTCCTGGCCGACATGGACTACGCCTATCGACACGGGGCCACCCACCTGTGGATGTGGGGTGGTTGGCCGAATGATCCACCGGCACCATCGGGGCGAAACGTTGGTAGTGAGATACCCCACCCCCACAAACTTGCCGTCTTCGAGGAGGTCCAGAACATCACCCGTCGTCATGGCCGACGCGATATGGACAAACTGTTGCACCTGGCAAAGGTCGCCGTCGTGCTGCCCCATGGATACACGATGGGCCTGAGCGGCTCCATAATCGACATGAACGGTGATTGGATGCACCCGGAAACCGAGAATGAACGGGGCGTGAAAATCGGCGACGTTTTGCACAATGCTTACATCGAGGTCGAGAGGTTGCTTCGCGAAGGAACCGAGTTCGACGTTGTCGTCAATCACCGGTTGAAGAAAACCGGCTATGACCAGTACATCTACATCCAGGAGGATGGACGCGTGCGCGTGGAGTGCGGTGGACAGATTCGTACGCTTGACGGACCACGAACACCGCGGCGCCCGGATCTCGGGGCAGAACCCACCATCGCCGCAAAATTCGTGCGACGGCCGAACCATCCCGGCGATCCACTTGAAATTTCAGTCACGATCCGGGTCGGAAGCGGCGACGTCGCGGTCCCCCTGGACGAAAGGTACCTGGGCCAGAAGCGATACTGGCGAGTAGGGGCCGGCAGGTTGTATTTTCCCGACGGTCACTCCCGGCCGTTTTTCCTCGAACTTACAGAGGCCGATCCGACCGGGAGCGTATTGCGAAGCAGTTGGACCGCCGATGACCTTAATATGACAGGAAACTACAGGATCTGGCTGGCTACGATTGACGAGTTCGCCCGACCAGTTCACAACTGGATCGAATTTGACGTGAGGAAAAAGTAGCAGAAGTACAGATCGCAAAGTAAAAGCCCGCTACCAGCAAGATCCCGCCGAACTGACAACCACGTGATTTTTCGCTGCTCAACAGGTGCTTCGCCTTCCCATGTCTATACCGCCAGGCACTCCTTGACCGAACGCCTTGTATGGCAAGCAAAGCCTTTTGCCGCCGAGTGCCGTGGCGAAGCAAGATCGGTCGTCCCCAACAACTCCAAAAGGAAAATAGAGAATGACACACGTTCTGAATCACTCCGCACAAACGGGCCTTTCGGGTTTCATCGTGCTCGCGTGCGTACTCGGACCATTGGTATGCCGTGCAAACCCGGTGGGTCGGCCGGGCACCGCCGCCATCTACCAAGTGGCGGCAGACTTGAATGAACGGCCGGCCCATGAGCGAGAGCACAAACTAAGTATCGTCGAGTTAACCGTAACGATCGGACCCACGCAGCCGCGGGAAAATCAGATCTGCCAGTGGGTGGTACTTTCGATAAAGCGGTTGAGTGGGGAAATCTACACCTTGTGGCTGCTGCTGGACCGTCTGCCCACGGCAGGGACACCGACGGTCGCCCGGTATATCTGGTCGGAACCCCAATGGGACAAACCACTGGAATACATCCACGCGAACACCGGGGCAGCCCTCCTGCCGCGAATGGGACTGTGGTCGAGAGGCTGGCCTCTGGGCTTAGGCAACACGATCAGGGGACCGGAAGACTTTCCCAAGCGTGTCCAATACCTCGGCTATCCGTTCACCCGCATTGAGACCCGGTCCGATGTCTCTGTATCCATCCCGCAGACGAAGCCGCTGCGCCTGAACCCCGACTGGATGGTCTTCACCATTGATGCCTAC
>JASLZV010000338.1 GCA_030754715.1 Phycisphaerae bacterium | reverse complement strand
AAGGCCCACCTGCAGGCCAACTCCGCCGACAATGACGACAAATCCCTCCCGACGGAGGGCCGGGAGTAATCATGCCCGAACCGCGGCATATCGACCTCCGATGGCGCCGAAGCGACCTTGGAGCCCTGTTGTTCCTGTGCATCGCCGTTGCCGCGGCCCTGGGGTGGGCAATTGGGCAAGACCGCATCGAATTCGCCCACCGTCCCCCGGTTGACCCGGAGCGAACCGAGGCCGCCCACCAGCTCATCGACCCCAACACCGCATCCGAAGCCTCGCTGCTTCGCCTGCCGGGCATCGGCAAAGTCCGCGCTGCGGCTATCACGGCCTATCGCGCCTCCCGCGGAGTCCGAGCGTTCAAATTCGCCGAGGACCTCGCACAGGTCCGCGGGATCGGTCCAGCCATCGCACAGCGCATTGCCCAGCACCTGGTGCTGCCCAGCCGGGGCGATTAGAATTGCATTCGGCCGGTTACAAATCATAATACGCCCATGATCGACAACGCTCGGGCCGAAGCGCCAAGACTCGACGGCTATTACTGGCAGACGCAGTACCCGCTGCACTGCATGGTGTTTGTTCTTCCGATGATGCTGTTCTTTCACTTGGGAGGAGGATACTCCCTTGGAAGCCTAAAGGCCGTCGTGGACCTGAGTAGGATTCTGCGATTCTTCGGCGGCACTGCCGCCTATTTGACTCCCGTGGCGATCATCGCGGTTCTCTTGGCCCAGCACCTGGTCCGGCGAGATCCGTGGGGCATCCATCCCAAGGTCCTGTTGGGCATGCTGATCGAATCAATGGCGTTTGTAATTCCGCTGGTGGCCATCGGGCACCTGGCGAACAAACTGGCTGCTTTGGCGGCGAACACGGCCGCGGCGGCTCAAACAGACGGGGTGTTCCGGGAGATACTTAAAGGCACTGGCGCAGGGATCTATGAGGAATTCCTATTCCGTCTGCTGGCAATCAGCCTGGCGATGCTGATATTTGTGGACGTCTTTGGGCTGAAAAAAGGCTGGGTCGCCGTCGGCACGGTAATTGTTACCGCGGTCCTGTTTGCCATGTACCATGTTGGGGGAGATTTTGTCTTCCGAACGCTCGCAGGAGTTTATCTGGGCGGGCTGTTCCTGTTGCGGGGTTTTGGCGTCGCCGTCGGTACGCACGTGATGTGGAACATCTATTATGCACTGCTGTTGCTGGCGGGCAACCCCCACGCGTAACCCACCCCGAGGCCCTATTCCCAGGGGAACTTCCTTCCGGTCAACATGGTATAGGCATCAATATATTTCTCGCGTGTCTTCTGGACAATTTCCGTCGGCAAGGGCGGGGCCGGCGGCGTTCGGTCGAACTTGATCTTGTCCAGATAGTCCCGGACAAACTGCTTGTCGAAACTGGGCTGGTCCTTGCCGGGCTTGTATCCGTCCGCCGGCCAAAACCGCGACGAGTCGGGCGTCAAAACCTCGTCGATCAGGATCAGATTGCCCTCGGCGTCCCTGCCCCACTCGAACTTGGTGTCGGCCAGGAGGATGCCTCGGTCGGTGGCGTAGTCGCAGGCCCGATTGTACACCGCGATGGACTTGTCGCGAAGTTCGGTCATCACGTCCTGCCCGACAAGTTCACACGCCTGGGGAAACGAGATATTTTCGTCGTGTCCCTCCTGGGCCTTGGTGGCCGGGGTGAAGATCGGCTCGGAGAGTTTGGTAGCCTGTTTGAGCCCGGCGGGCAGCGTAACACCACAGACCGTGCCGCTCTTCTTGTACTCGCGCCAACCACTACCGGCCAGGTAACCGCGAACGACACACTCGATGGGGACAACCTGGGTCTTTCGGCACAGCATGAAACGCCCCTCGAGTTGCTCCTCGTTGCGGAACTCCTCGGGCAGGTCGTCCGGCGAGGCGGAAACCAGGTGATTCGGCGCCAGGTCCGCCAGCATTTCAAACCAAAACACGCTGATCTGGGTCAGCACGCGGCCCTTGTCCGGAATGCCGTTGGGCATCACCACGTCGTAGGCGCTGATCCGATCGGTGGCAACCATAAGAAGCGCGTCGGCCAGTTCGTAGATGTCGCGCACCTTTCCGCTGCGCTTCGGGCGATCACCCAGAGAAGTTGTCAACAACGCAGTTGATTTCATGGACCTGCCTCTGTCACAACACTACCCGGTATCCGGTACACACCATTGCAATGCACGGTCGTCACTTTGTCAAGTGCACAATAATCACCTCGGCAATCAGATCGGCAAGACGGCGGCGAAACTCCCACCGTCCCAGCATTTCCGCATCCCGCGCGTTGGACAGATAACCCATCTCGACCAGCACAGCCGGGCACTCGGTACGCCTCAATACGCGAAACGTCCCGTTGCCCGGCGGCGGGCGATAACCCCGGCTGGGCAAACCCGCACCCAACAGATGCCGAACCAT